>NZ_CP159218.1:4500000-4748569 GCF_040438885.1 Nakamurella sp. A5-74
AGCTCGCAGCGCAGCCCGGGGTCGACCCACATCGCATCGTGCTCTGGGGAGACTCCCGCGGCAGCGAGGCCGCGCTCCTCACCGCAGCCCACTTCCCCGACCAGGTCCACGCAGTGATCGCCTCCGTGCCGGGCGCCGAAGCAACCCCCGGGCTACCGGACCGATCAGCCCCCGCCTGGACGCTCAGCGAACAGCCCGTTCCGACCGCCCCCGCCGCCGACTCCCTGAAACAGTCATCGACGAGCCCGGCCACCATCCCGGTCGAGAACATCACCGGCCCGATCCTGCTCATCTGCGGCGGGCATGACGAGGTGTGGTCCTCCTGCCCCAACAGCACGACGATCAACGCACGCCTGACGGAGCACGATCGCACCCCGGCACAGCTCCTGAACTACCCGGACGCAGGCCACCTCGTCGGGTTCGCGGCGCCGTACATACCGTCCACTGCTACGAGCGCCACCACCGCCGACGGGCAGAACCTCCTCACCGGCGGTAGCTACCAGGCGGACCAAGCCGCACGAGCCGACGCCTGGCCGAAGATCCTGGCATTCCTGTCGTCCTGACGCCAGCGATTCCGAACTCCCCAGTTGCCTCGGACACCTCAACTCCAGAACCGCTTCCCCCTCGGTCAACTGATCTAGGGGCAGACCCGATGGGTCCGCCCCCACATCGGTTGACCGTCGGGGTGGACGGTTCAGACCGCGGTGGACGACACCGCTCATGCTCGCCTGTCCGCGAACGATCGTTCGCGTTACAACCTGGCCCGCCACCCGTCGCAGCAGGTCGAGTTTGTAAAGCAACCCGTGTAGACACCTATGTCACGCGCTTGGGGGTTTGCGTTACAGTCCGGGCTTGCGCATCGGCTACGGCAGGGTCTCCACCCGCGACCAACACCCCGAAGCGCAACACGACGCCCTCACCGCCGCCGGCTGCGACCAGATCTTCATCGACCACGCCTCCGGCAAACTCGCCCGCCGACCCCAGCTCGAGCAAGCCCTCGCCGTCGCCGGCCGCCAGGGCGACCAGCTCGTCATCACCAAGCTCGACCGGCTCGGCCGATCCCTCGAACACCTCATCGACCTGTCCCACGACCTGAACACCCGCGCGGTCGACCTGGTCGTCCTCGATCAAGGCATCGACACCTCCACCGCCGTCGGCCGAATGTCCTTCCACATCCTCGGCTCCATCGCCGAATACGAACACGCCCTCATGCCCGAACGCACCCACGACGGCCTCGCCGCCGCCCGGGCTCGCGGCCGCACCGGCGGCCAGAAACCCAAGCTCGGCACCCGCCAGGCCCGGGTGGCCCGGCAGATGTACGAGGAGATGGTCGAGAAGGGCCGGCACCGCTCCACCGTCGCCCAGATCGCCACCGAGTTCGGCGTCGCCCGACCCACCATTTGCCGCTACCTCGACGCGGCACCCACCGAATTGGAGGCCGCAGCGTCGTCCTGAGGTGCCGTACAACCAGTCAGGCGCGCGTCACTGTGCGCAGCACTCGCACGACCCGTCGCAGCCCGAGGTTTCCACCACCGCAACGGGAATTGCAGCCATGGGCGAACAGCAGGAATCGCCCTTCCACGCGTCGCGGCCCTCTCTGACCGCCACAGCAGAGATGACGAGAGCGACGATCGGATCAGCCCAGGACCAGCCCAACAGCGAGTTCAGCAGCAGCCCGGTGGCGCACACCCGCCTACCCCTGATGATCGGGTGCCCCTCGCCGCGTGGAGCCCGGGATCAGGCGATCGGGGTGTCGGCAGGTGCGGTCAGCCGTCGGAGCACCGTCCACAAGACGAGGAGGGCGACGGTGTTGGCGGCGATGATCAGCCAGATGACGGCGGTGATGCTGTGGTCGTACACCAGGCCCAGGACGCCGCCGGCGACGAGCAGGCCCAGCCCGCGGACCAGAGCCAGCCAACCGAAGGCAGCCGCGCGGGCGTTCGACGGAACGAGTTGGGTGACGACAACTTTGATGGTGGAGTCCAGGATGCCGTTGACGATGCCCCAGATGGCCACCCCGACCCAGACCAGCGCCGGGGTGTTGGTGAAGGCGACAGCAGCAAACGATGCTGCGACGGGGACCAGCAGCAACACCCGCGGTCCGTTCCGGTCGTAGATCCGTCCCACCACCAGGCCGCTGATCCCATCGACCAGCATGGCCAGCGCGAACAGCACCGGGATCGCCGCCTCGGTGAGTAGCCCCCTGGTCTGGGCGTGAAAGGCCAGCAGGGGAAAGGAGGCGATGCCGCAGGACAACACCGCAACGGCGGCGATGTAGCGCCACACCAGCGCAGGAAGTACCGGTCGTTGATACTTCGCCGGGTCCGCGGTGTCTGTGCCGGCCGAGGTCGAGGTCGAGGTCGAGGTCGAGGTCGGTGCAGGGTTGGCCGATTGTTCGTAGGCGGCGGGGTCCGGTACGCGGCGCCGCAACCACAGCAGCAGCACCAGCACCAGCACACCCGGGACGATGAGCACGCCGAAGGCGAGCCGATAGTCACCCTGGCGCCAGGACAACACTGCTGCCAGCAGCAGCGGTCCGACGACGGCGCCGAATTGATCCATCGCCTGGTGCACACCGAACGCGGTTCCGCGGCCGGTCCGGGTGGAGGCGTGCGAGAGCAGCGTGTCCTTGGCCGGCGATCTGACGGCCTTGCCCAGCCTTTCGGTGGCGTAGAGCACCAGGGCCGGGGCCAGCAGATGGGTGACGCCGATCAGCGGGACGCTGAGCACGGTGAGCGCATATCCGGTGATGGTCCACGCCCAGTAGTGCCGACTGCGGGCCACCAGGTACCCGGAGATCACCCGCAGGCCGTAGCCGATGAACTCGCCGGCGCCGGCGACCACGCCGACGATGGTGGCCGATGCTCCCAGGGTCGCCAGATACGGACCGATGATGCTGCGAGCACCCTCGTACACCATGTCGGCCAGCAGACTGACCAGGCCGAAGGACAACACGAAATGCCACGGCCGCAGCCCAGGTTCGTTCCCGGTCGGAACCCCGGCACTTCTCATCGCTGACATACCCACCCTCGGGATGCTGCACGGTAACCAACCTGGAGCCAGTGGCGTGGTTCGTCACGGTACCGGTCAGGAGGGGTCCGCCTGCGGTCCGAAAGTGGTGCACCCCATCCAGCCGCTCATCATTCACCGGATGAGCACGCACATCAGGATGATCGGTATACGGCGTCGTGCAGACGATGGACCTCCGAGCGTTCCGCCTCCCTGACCGTTCTGGCCAGCGGGCGCTGGCCACCGCCCGCGCCATCGGTCGGATCGCCCAACCGATGCAGGACTGCCGCGGCGTCCACCGCCCCCGCTTCGGCCCACCGCGGCACCGTCAGCACCGGGCGCTGGTCCGCCCAGCAGCCCAGCTGGGGCGCGATGACGGCGGTACCGACGTCCGCGCAGGCCTCGACCCAACCCGAGTGGGTCCCCCAGCGGTACGGCAGCAGCAGCGCATCCAGCGACGACAACCACCGCCAGAGCTGCTCGTCAGGAACCCCGGGTGCGACGACATCCAACCGCCAGCGGCCCTCCTGTGCGCCTGACAGCAGCCTCGCCCCCGCTGCCTTCCGCTCCCCGTCGTCACGGCCTCGGCCGTCGAAGAGCTGCTGCGAGACCCTTACGGTCGGCGTCGGTCCCGGCCACCCGTCCAGGAAGTCGAGTACTGCCGCGGTGTCGATGTTCGCCCGGAGGGCGCCCAGCGAAACGCCGATCTGCGGCGCGTCGAGCGAGCGCGGTGCGGCCCTGGTCCCGACCAGCTCGAGCGGAAGCAGGTGCGGGTGCTGGATGACGACGGCCTCGACTCCCCACCGCTGCCGCAGCACGGACGCGGCCGCCGAGGTCAGGGTGACGATGCGATCAGCGGCGTCGAGCGCCGCCCGCAGGTTGTCGTGGTGGCGGGTCTGGTCCGTCAGGTGCGGGTTGTCGATGTCGTGGACGGTGACGACGAGCAGCGCGCCCGCAGTGTGCACCGCTGCTGACCAGGCAGTGACCTCCGCCGGGCTCAGATGTTCGTACCCGAAGTGCAGGTGGACCACGTCGAAGGTCCCCGCGTGTGCCTGCTGCCAGGCGGGATCCAGCACCACGCTCGGATGCCAGCTCCCCGGGACGACCGGCGGAGTGGGATCGGGCAGGGTGCTGAAGAGCGCAGCGCGCTCGGCGACCGGCTCCAGATGGCGGACGTAGGCGTGCTCGCCAGGGACGTGCAGCACCCGGAGCCGAGGTTGCGTCATCGCCGTCGGCTCGGGGAACCGGTCGACCACCAGACCACCCACTTGTCGTCAGGGACACCATCGCCGGCCGGGACACAGCGCCCCACCGACCGGTTCCCCGACAGCGTCCACGGAAACGGGTACCCGGATGACCGCACCGACCGCGCCCGCGGCGCTGCACCTGGTGTTCGGACCACCCGAGCACGGCGTCACCCGGCACGCTCTCGAACTCGCCGCCGCGGCGGGCGAGCCGATCTGCCATCTCGATCGTCCGGCACCGCCCACCCTCGGGGCCGTGCTGCAGGCGCTGTCCCAGGAGGCGCTGCCGTCCGGAACCCCCGTCCACCTGCACGTCACCGATCGGCTGCTGGGTGCGACCCCGGCGGACGCCGCGGCGCTGGTCGAGGGCCTGGCCGCCGTGCATCCGATCAGCGTCACCCTGCACGACCTGCCGCAACCCTCCGACGGTCCCGAACGGTTCGCGCGCCGCGCAGCGGCCTACCACCGGATCGCCGTAGCCGCGATCTCGGTCCAGGTGTCCAGCCGTCACGAACGGGCGCTGCTGGCCGCCATCGCGCCGGCGGTGCGGACAGTCGTGGTGCCGTTGCCGGTGCCCGGACGCCCTGCCGCGCGGCGATCAGCCGCGGCTGCGGCCGTCCGGACGGCACCCACCGTCGGCATCCTCGGGTACCTGTATCCGGGCAAGGGTCACGCGGAGGTGCTGGCCGTGCTCGATCAGCTGGGCCGGGACGAAGTCGGTCTGGTGGCTCTGGGGGGCCCGTCCGCGGGACACGACTGGCTCGTGGACGACCTGCGGCACCGGGCGGGCGGCCGCGCCCTCGAGATCACCGGCTACCTGGACGACGAGGAGCTGGACCGTCGGATCTCGGCCGTCACCGTGCCCGTGGTCGCACCGAGCCACGTCTCGGCCTCCGGCTCGCTGCATCGGTGGATCGGCTGCGGCCGCCGTCCGGTGACGCTCGACAACCCGTACACCCGGGAGGTCGCGGAGCTGCTGCCGGGAAGCCTCGTCCTGACGGACGATCTGTCGTCGGCGATCGCCGCGGCACTGCTGAGACCCGCGACGACCTGGTGTGATGCCTTGCGGCCCAGCGGATTCGAGCGGGCGGGTTGTGCTGCGGCCGCTGCCGCCCAGTCGTCGGCGATCCGGTCGGCAGCGCTCCGGTCGGCGACGCTCCGGTCGGCGGCGCTCCGGTCGGCGGCGCTCCGGGCGCTCCGGTGAGCGGGCGCCCGCCGTGGGATGCCCCGACGCTCGCGCCGCACGATCCACCGGAGGTCTCGGTCGTGGTGCCGTACTACGACGACCCGGCGACTGTGGACCTGCTGCTGCGGGCCCTGGATCAGCAGGTCGGCGGCGTCCGCTTCGAGGTGATCGTGGCCGACGACGGTTCACCGGCGTCACCGGTGATCCCGGACGAACTCGGCTTCCGCTGCAGGGTGGTCGGGCAGCCGGATCTCGGATTCCGGGCGGCAGCTGCGCGCAATCTCGGTGCCGCCGCCGCGACCGGGGAGCTGTTGGTCTTCCTGGACGGCGACACCCTGCCCACCGGCGACTACCTGGTACGCATGGTGCAAGCGCTCCGCGACACCGACCGAGGACACGGGGGGATGGTCGTCGCCCGGCGGCGCCACATCGACCTCGCCGGTCTCACGCCCGACACGGTGCTGACCCTGCTAGCCGGCGCCGATCTGGCGGCGGCCGGGGTCACACCCCTGCCGGAGCCCGCCTGGTTGGCGGACGGCTATGCGAGGACCGACGACCTGCTGCACTCCGGCGACGACGATTTCCGCCTGGTGATCTCGGCGGTGCTCGCCATCGACCGCCGGTCGTTCACCGCCATCGGCGGCTTCGACGAGAACTTTGTCGGGTACGGCGGCGAGGACTGGGATCTGGCCTGGCGCTCGTGGGTGGCTGGGGTCGACCGCCGGTACGCACCGGGAGCGGTCGCGTGGCACGACGGGCCGGACGCCGGCGGCCGCCCGGCAGACCCGCTCGCGAAGAACCTGGAGACGATCCGGCTCGCCCGCCTCGTCCCGCTGCCGTCCACCCGAGGATCCGCGCTGTGGCACGAGATCCCGCAGATCGCCGTGCGATATCTCGGGCCGGTGACCGGCACCGCAGCCGACGCCGCCGTCATCGCCGCGGCGGCCGGGCTGCTGGAGGGTTCGGACGCAGCCGTGTGGTTCCCCGATGTCGAAGGCCGACAGGGATTGCCTCCACTGCTGGCCGACGACCCCCGGGTGCACGCCGGCGAGGTGCCTCCGCACATCGCCGCTCGCACGCGCTACCTGGCGGAAGTCCGGGCGCCTCTCCAGCTGACGACCACCTTGCAGACCGCCTGTGCCACAGGGGATCTGAGCATTCCCGACGTCATGGAACTCCGCCATGCCCGCTCCGTTGCCCGCGATGAGAGCCTAACCAGCCGGGGGTCCGTCGAGTACCGGCTGATCGACGCGGACGTCTCCCTGGAGCGCTGGTGGGCGGGGTGGTGAGTGGGAGCCGGTCCGGCCACCGAGCTCCGCTGCCAGGTGCCCGCGATCAGAGCGCCAGTCGCTGCGCCGCCAGCGCGCGGTAGCGACCCTCGGCCGATGCGTCCAGCACCCCCCGGCGCACCAACTCCAGCACGCAGCGCAGAGCCAGTCCGAAGCTGCCGTAGCCGGCGTCGGCGATCAGCGCCAGCCTGGCCAGCTGCCCGTCCGTCATCAGATCCGTCCGGACCGGGTCGCGGACGTACAGCACGTCCGCCTCGACCAGCTGCCGCGACGCCAGCTCCAGCGGATCGGCCCACTGCACCGGAGCCATCGGCCAGGTACGGGTGGTGACGAAACGGTGCGGGACGAAGCCCTGCGCGCGCAACTCCAGATCGACGTCCGCGAACGTCGGCTGGCCCGTGTAGAGCCGGTGGAAGCCGACCTCCGCCTGAACGGCAGCGGTCGCCGAGAGCGCGCGGCGACCGGCCTGCAGCACGGCGAGCTCGCCGCCCTGGATGTCGATCTTCAGCAGGTCGATGTGCTCGATCTCGGTGATGTCGTCCAGCCGACGGGTGTCCACCGGCAGGGTGTCGACCACGGTCGCCAGCCCGGGGAAGTCGACGAGCAGCTCGAGCTGCGCGGGATCGGGTGCCAGCAGGCTGGCGAACCCGGAGCTCGCACACAGGTGCAGCGTCGCACTCCTGCCGTCGCCGACCACGTGCGGCAGGTACGTCTCCTGCGGACCGGCCCGGCGCTGCAGGTCGGCCAATGCCTCGGTCTGCGGCTCGAAGCCGGTGACGTGCGCGGCCCCGGAGTCGAGCAGCAATGTGTACGGCGTGACGTCGTCGAGCGGGTTGGCTCCGATGTCGACCACCGAGATCGGTGGCCGGCCATCGGTCCGGTCCTCGAATGCCGGGTCCAGGAGTTCCCGCACGTCCGTGGCAGCGCGCAGTTCGGCAGCGGACCCGCCGTGCCGCAGGGCCGCATTTGCGTCCTGGGCGAGCGAGCGGTCCGGCGGTGTGGAGGCGTTCCCTCCGGAGATGGGGCGATCTGCGCTGGTCATGGGCACCAACGTAGCCAGGTGGCGAGCCCGGTCACCCCGGGGGTTCTGTCCCGTTTCGTCCCCGCCCCCAGCGGGCAGTGGAACGAGGATGACTGTCGCCGCCCCCCACCTCGCCGTGCTGGCACACCCACGCCATCCCGTCGCCGAACCGTTCGCCGGCGGGATGGAGTCGCACACCTGGCATCTGTGCAAGGAGCTCACAGCGCTCGGAGCTCACACCACGCTGTACGCACCGCGAGGATCGGATCAGTCGATCGCCTCCGAGTTGCGCACCTACCCGGAGCTGACCCTTTCCGCGACAGCCGCGCGGGACGAGACCCGGCCGTCCGATCTCGAGCTCTACCAGCACCACGCCCTGATGTCCGCTGTGGCCGAGATCGCCGCGGACAGCCGCATCGATGCCGTCCACAACCAGACCCTGCATTATCTGCCGATCGCGACCTCCGCGCTGCTGCCACCGATGGTCACCACGCTGCACACCCCACCGTTCTCCTGGCTGGAGTCGGCGATCCGCACGGGAGGTCGGGGCACCGGCTTCGTCGCCGTCTCCCGCTACATCGCCGACGAGTTCTCCGAGCTCCTGGCGACCCCGGCGCACGTCATCCACAACGGCGTCGACACGGCCCTGTTCAGACCAGGACCCGGCGGCGACGATCTGGCCTGGACCGGCCGGATGGTGCCGGAGAAGGCGCCCCACCTGGCGATCGACGCGGCTCGTGCGGCTGGACGCCCGCTGAGCCTGATGGGGCCGATCGGCGACCGGGAGTACTTCGATCTCCAGGTCCGTCCCCGGCTGGGCGGCACCATCGATTACCTCGGGCACCTCGACCGGCGCGGGGTGGCCGCCGTCCTGCAGCAATCCGCGGCCTGCCTGATGACCTCGGTCTGGCCCGAGCCGTTCGGGCTGTCGGCGGCCGAGGCGGTCTGCTGCGGCACCCCGGTGATCGGCTTCCGGGTGGGAGGTCTCGGCGAGGTCATCTGCCGACCCGAGCTGGGCTCGCTGGTCACGGCCTGGGATGTCCCCGCGATGGCAGCGGCGGTCGATCGGGTCGTCGACCTCGATCGCACGGCGACGGCAGCGACAGCGGCACGCCTGTTCTCTCTGCGCCGCATGGCATCCGAGTACCTGGAGTTGTTCGCCGGCCTGGACGCCCTGCGCGGGTTCGACCGTGCGGGATGACAGCTGTGCGGGATGACAGCTGTGCAGGATGAGAAACGTGCCGGATGACGGCCGTGCCGGGTGAGATCTTCTACTACGTCCATCACCATGGCGGGGGCCACCGCAGCCGAGCCCGGGAGATCTTGCGCCACCTCGAGGCCGATGTCTTCCTGCTGAGCTCGCTGCCGCGCCCACCCGATCTGGACGCCTGGGTACCGGCGGGCTCGACGGCTCGCCGTGACTGGCTGGAGCTGGCCTGGGACACCGGCGACGGCGCCGATCCCGCTGCCGCCGCCCGCTACGAAGACCCGGACGCCGGCGGCCTGCTGCACTGGGTACCGATCGGTCACCACGGCTTGCAGCTGCGCCACCAGCAGCTGACGGCCGCGATCGCCGAACACTCACCTGCCCTGCTGGTCTCCGACGTGTCCGCCGAGATCGCCTGTGTCGCCAGACTTTCCGGCGTTCCGGTGGTGTCGGTACTGCTCCCAGGGCGACGTGACGACGCCCCCCATCGACTGGCCTTCGAGCTGAGCCGCGGGTTGCTCGCACCGTGGCCGCGTCCGCCCACCGCGCCGGAATGGTTGCGGCCGTGGGCGTCCCGCACGTTCTTCGCCGGCGGGATCGGCGCCGAAGTAGCGGCGACCGCACGATCCGCCGCAGGACAGGTGGCCGGACGGACGGTGATTCCCGCCTTCGGCACCGACCCGGCCCCGCAGCAGCAGTGGCGCGCAGCCGCGGCCGCATCCCGCACCTGGAACTGGCAGCTCGACGCCGAGCTGCTCCCGGTCCAGCAGTGGCGGCAGCGGCTCGCTGCCGCCGATGTGGTCATCGCCCACGCCGGACTGGGCACCATCGCCGACCTCGCGGTAACCGGGCGACGGTCCGTGATCATCCCGCAGCCCCGCCCCTTCGGCGAGCAGGACGCCACCGCCGAGCTGGTGCGTTCCCTCGGCATCGGATCGTTGGTGCTGCCCGACTGGCCGACAGTCGGCGACTGGGACGCGTTGCTGGACAGGGTCTCTGCCGGACCGGCGGACGACTGGTCGGCGTGGAGCGTCCAGGACGGCGCCCGTCGGGCAGCCAAGTGGCTGCTCGAGCAGGCGACATGACACGTCCAGCCTTGAACGTGCCTCGCACGGCTGTGGTCATCATCGTCCACGGCCGGCACCGCCATCTGCAGCGTCAGCTGCTCTCGCTGGACGGCCTCGTCACCGCGGACTCGATCCTGCACGTGGTGGTGGCGATGGCCGACAGCGACGTGGCCCAGTTGGTCGCACGCGCGGCGGACGGCCCCGTCGATGTCGCCCACCGGGTTGTCGTCGAGTTGCCGGTCGGCGAAGACGCCGAACTGCCGTTGGCGGCGGCCCGCAACGTCGGCGCGAGCGCCGGGCTCGAGTGGGGTGCTGATCTGCTGGTGTTCCTGGACGTCGACTGCCTGGCGCATCCCGATCTGATCACCGACTACCGCGCTGCGACGCACGGTGGTCGAGCGAGCACAGCGAGTCGAGACCCCGAACCAACACACAACCCTGACGCTGGTCGAGCCAGCGCAGCGAGTCGAGACCCCGTCGACCTCACGGGTCCGATCCTGTGGTGCGGCCAGGTCAGCTACCTGCCGCCGCTGCCCGCCGGCGTCGCCGACTACCCGCTGATCGACCTGGATTCCTGGTCGGCACCTCATTCGGCGCGCCCCGTGCTGCCGCCCGGCGCGATCCAGCTGACGCGCGACGTGCGGCTGTTCTGGTCGCTCAACTTCGCCGTCACAGCGCGCGATTGGCACGCTTCGGGCGGTTTCCACCCCGGGTATCGCGGCTACGGCGGCGAGGACACCGACTTCGCGAGGGGTGTCGCGGCCCGCGGCGGCGGGCTCGGTTGGATCGGCGGGGCAGCAGCGTTCCACCAGCACCACCCGACCAGCTCCCCGCCATGGCAGCACCTGGCCGCGATCGTCCGCAACGCCCATGTGTTCCGGGATCGCTGGGGAACCTTCCCGATGGAGGGCTGGCTGGAGGCCTTCGCCGCAGCGGGGGCGATCGACTACCGACCCGACGACGGCATCCTCGAGTTGACAGCGGACCCGCCTCCCCCGCACGACTGACCTGTCCCTGACGAACACGAACGGTTCCTCCTGTTACGATACGAATCGTGCCGTATCCGAAGCAAGGTGATCCTCCTGATCCCGCCCCCCGCACCGGGGGACGTCCGCGAGATGACCGACGGGAGGGCGAGATCCTCGCGGCGGCAAATGCCCTGCTCGCGGAACGTGGGTACGACGGCGTCACCTTCGAGGAGGTCGCGCGACGAGCAGGCGCCTCGAAGGCCACCCTCTACCGGCGATGGAAGTCCAAGCGGGACATGGTGATCGCTGCGCTGAAGGCAGGACCCGCTGCCCGCGAGGGCGCTACCGAGATCGACACCGGGAGCCTGCGCGGTGACCTGCTCGCGCTGTGTCGCCGGCTGGCCAGGACCATGCAGGCCGCCGACAGCCGAGCCGCACTGCTGCTCCTGCAGGCCGGTCTGGAGGATCCCGAACTGTGCGAGGAGATCGAACGATCGGTCGGCCCCACCGGGGCCCGGCTCCCGGTCAACGTGGTCGAGGCCGCCGTCACCCGCGGGGAGCTTCCGGCCGGCACCGACCCGTTCGCCTACGAGGAAGTGGCCGGCTCCGCGATCCTGCTGCGGCGGCTGAACGGTCTCGACATCGCAGACCCCTACCTCGAGGCGCTCGTCGACGCCGTACTGCTGCCGGCGCTGAGCGCGTCAGCCACCCCCGGCACCCCACCGCTTCCCGCCGGCATTTTCTCCGGGCACCCCGCCCCGGCCACCACCCCCAACTCAGGCACCCCCGACCCGAAGGACATCCCATGATCGAGCTGACCATCGACGGATTCGACTACACCACCCTGCCGGGCGCCGAAGGGGTGGAACTCAGTGTCGCGAGCGCCGGCACCGGACCCGCTGTCGTTCTGTTGCACGGGTTTCCGCAGACCCACTACATGTGGCGCGCCGTCGCCGGCGAGCTCGTCGAGGACCACACTGTAATCCTCGCCGACCTGCGCGGCTACGGCCGGAGCGACAAGCCGCCGGAGCAGGGACCGCAGACCTACTCCAAGCGCACCATGGGCCTCGACGTCATCGAGGCCGTGCGCGCCCTCGGACACGAGCGGTTCGGTCTGATCGGCCACGACCGCGGCGCGCTCGTCGGTGTCCGTGCGGCGCTCGATCACCCGGAAACCGTGCGGTACCTCGGGATTCTCGATGTGCTGCCCACCCTGGACACCTGGAACGTGCTGAGCGGAGTGAACGCCAAGGTGGCCTGGCACCTGTATCTGATGGCTCAGCCGAAGGGGTTGCCGGAGAAGATGATCAGGGCCGTCGCACCCGAGTTCTTCGGGTCGTTCCTGGACGCCTGGGACCCGACCGGTTCGACGTTCACCCCTGAGGTCCGCCGGCACTACCTCGACAGCTCGATCGCCGCCGTCGACTCCATCGTCGCCGACTACCGCGCCACCGCCGGCATCGACCTCGAGATGGACCTGGCAGACCGCGCCGCCGGACGGCAGCTGACGATGCCGGTGGGCGTCATCTCCCAGGACTGGGGCTCCCAGCTCGGCTTCGACGCTGCCGCGCTCTGGGGCGCGTGGGCACCCGACCTCAGCTACGAGCCCATCGAGGCCGGGCACTTCATGGCCGAGGAGGAACCGGCCGAGATCGTCCGGTTCGTCCGAGACCTGGCTGCGCGCTCCGGTCCCCTCGGCTAGAGCGCCGACGCAGGTTCGCCGACGACGACATCGACACCGGGATCAGGGAGCACCAGCCGGCGATTCTGGACGATCCGGTCGGCGACGACGTGCACCTTGGTGTTGCTCGACTGGGACAGTCGGCGGATGAGCGCGAAGGCCTGCCCGGAGTCGATGTCGAACTGCGCCATGACGATCCCCTGCGCCTGACCGACGAGATTGCGGGCGTCGATCGCCTTCCAGAGGTTGATCTCCTGCCGGTGATGGGCCAACTCGAGCGAGGCGTGCACCGCACCGAGCTGCGCGATGTCCAACTCGTCCGCATCGATCTGGTGTGGCTGCCGCCAGTAGAGGTTCAGGCAGCCAAGCGGTCCGGTCCGGCGATGCAGCACGACGCTGATCACCGCGTGGATCCCGTGCCCCAGCGTCTCGGCCGACCAGTCGGGCCACCTCGGGTCGACGGCGAGGTCTGAGCTGAAGACGACGGTGTCCGTCGCCGCAGCGGTGATGCACGGGCTCGGATCGTGCTCGTCATAGACGTCGCCCAGCGGCGCGGCGGCAGGGTCGGAGGTCGCCACCACGACCAAGGCCTTCGAGGGGATGCGCTCGGTGATGGTGACGACATCGGCCACCTGCAGCGACGCGACCGCCCGGATGACGGCGTCCAGCCCGGATCCGGGCTGGACGACCGGCGAGTCACGTGTTGCCGACACGAGGTCGGCCAGTTGCGCAGCGGCGCGGGTGCTCATCGGTGCCTCCTGGCGGTGCTCTGTGGCGGAACGGACCTACCGCCGTGGTCTGAAGCTACCGCCCGTCGGACCCGGCGGTCGACGATTATGGCCGGTCCGAGCCGCCCGCAGGCCGTTAAGGTGGGGAATCCGGCGGTCCCGGACCCTGGCAGCCCCCGGCGGTCCCGGACCCCGGCAGATCAGAGGAGCACCGACGATGCCGGTCACCGAGAACGCGATCCCGTGGACGGAACTGGATCCCGCCGTCGTCCCGCGCGGGAGTCTGGGATTCGTCTGGGGCAACTGCCAGGCCGAATCGATCCGGCGGATGATCGCCCCGGTCGCGCTCGAGCACGGTGTGCGGTTCGTCCGGCTGCCGCCGGTGTTCGAGATGTCCGCTGCCGACGTCGCTCGGCTGCACGCGCTGCTGCCGATCGCCGGCGTGCTCGTCACACAACCGGTCAAGGACGAATACCGCATCCCAGGTTGCGGCTCCCGACAGCTGATCGAGAAGCTGGCCGACTCCGGGCAGGTCGTCACCGTCCCGAGCACGCACTACGAGGGCCTGCATCCATGGCAGGTGCACGCCCACGACGAGGCCGGCGGATCGGTCGACGCACCGCTGGTGGACTACCACGACCTGCGCCTGCTGACCGCGGCCGATCGCGGGTGGGACGTCGCCCGCGCGGTGGAGCTCGTCGCAGCGAGCGACCCCGACCCCGCAGCCGTGCAGGAACTGTCGGCCGCGAGCATCACCGAGCTCCGTCGGCGCACCGCGGGCCTGGACGTCGACACGGTGGATGCGGTGATCGCTGCCGGGGCGTCAGCGATGTGGACCGTCAACCACCCGTCCAACGCAGTGCTGGGAGCGTTGGGGCGGGGCGTGCTGTCGGTGCTCGGATGGTCGGGCGAACCCGCCGTCCCCGAGTACGAGATGCTCGGCCGGATCCGTACCCCGGTTGCACCCGCTGTGCGCGAAGCGCTGCACCTCCCGACCGCTGCCGCCGCGCAGTCGTGGCAGATCGATGACGAGCCGGTCGCGTGGGAGATCGTGGCGGAGCCGGTGCTGGAGCTGTACCGGCAGCGGCCCGATCTCGTGGGGCGCACTCTGGGCCGGTACCGGGACCGGCTGGCTGCACTCGAGCGATGAACGTGCCGGGACCGCATCCTGGTGGAGCCGCCGCACGGATTGCGCTGCCTGCCCAGGGCTGACACCCTCCCAGCGTGCGATCCTTCGACGAACTGGTGTCCGAAGCCGCATCCGCTGATGTCAGCGGATGGGGTTTCTCCTGGTTGGACGGCAGAGCGACCGAGGAGCGTCCGCCGTGGAGATTTGTCCGGCTGCTCGCCGAGCGCCTGGGTCGTGCCGAGTGCGCGCTCGACATCGACACCGGCGGCGGCGAGCTCATCTCCGAGATACCCCTCCTGCCTCGACAGCTGACCGTCACCGAGTCGTGGGCGCCGAATGCGCAGTGGGCTCGGGAACGGTTGGCGGACAGGGGCGTGCGAGTCGTCGAGACCGAACAGGGCGCCCCGCTGCCGTTCGCCGATGCCTCGTTCGACCTCGTGACCGCGCGCCATCCGGTGACGCCGCCGTGGGCCGAGATCCGCCGCGTCCTGCGTCCGGGTGGTCGGTACTTCGCGCAGCACGTCGGGCCGGCCTCTGCGTTCGAGCTCATCGAGTTCCTCCTCGGACCGTTGCCCGAGAACCGGACCGGACGTGACCCCGAGCGGGAGGTTGCTGCAGCCACCGCCGCCGGACTCGAGGTCGAGGATCTGCGCACCGCCCGCTGTCGCCTGGAGTTCTTCGACGTGGGTGCCATCGTCTGGATTCTGCGGAAGTGCGTCTGGTGGGTCCCGGACTTCACCACTGCCGGATACGAGAGCGCACTGCGTGAGCTCGATGCCCGGATGCGTGGCGGGCAGCCGTTCGTCGCGCACTCGACGCGTCACCTCGTGGACGCACGCAGACCGTGATCCGCCGCGTTGCGCCGAAGAGCGACGCTTGCGGAACGGGCGATCCGGGACCGATGCTGGGACGGTGGCGAACCACGGACAGGCGCGCGGATGACGAGCATCGACCTCAACAGTGACATCGGCGAGGGCTTCGGACGGTGGACCCTCGGCGACGACGCGGCCATGCTCGAAGTGGTCTCCAGCGCGAACATCGCGTGCGGATTCCATGCCGGTGATCCGCGCGGCATGCTCGCCACCGCGCGGACGGCGGTGCGCACCGGGAGCAGTATCGGCGCCCACGTCGGCTACCGGGATCTGGCCGGTTTCGGTCGGCGCGACCTGGACGTCGCCTCCGCAGACCTCGTCCCCGAGATCGTCTACCAGATCGGCGCGCTGCAGGCGCTCGCCGCTGTTGCCGGTGGCCGCGTCAGCTACGTGAAACCCCATGGGGCGCTCTACAACCGGATCGCGCACGACGAGCGGCAGGCCGCGGATGTCGTGCGGGCCGTACGGGACGTCGACGACTCGCTGGTGCTGCTCGGCCTGCCCGGCAGCGTCGTCCTGCGGATCGCCGAGGAGCAGGGTCTGCGCACCGCCCGCGAGGCGTTCGCCGATCGCGCCTACACCGCCGACGGTCGGCTGGTTCCGCGCAACGCACCGGGCAGCGTGCTGCACGACCCCGACGAGGTCGCGATTCGGATGCTGCGGCTCGTCGAGACCGGCGAGCTGGTCGCCGTCGACGGATCGACGATCGCGCTGCGGGCCGATTCGATCTGCGTGCACGGCGACACCCCCGGCGCTGCGGCGATGGCCGGCGCCCTGCGACGACGACTCGAGTCCGCCGGTGTGCGGATCGGTCCGTTCGCCCCCGCTCCATGACCGACCGCTCCGTGACCGATCGATCGGATCGGCGGACCATGGTCGCCGGCGAGCGGGCCGTGCTGGTCGAGCTGCCCGACCTCGAGGCCGCGCTGGGTCTGCTGCGACGCCTCGCCGCCCTGCAGAGGAGTCCCGACGCCATCGCCGGTGTCGGCGAGGTGGTCCCCGCCGCGCGCACGGTGCTGGTGCATTTCGACCCCGCACTTCTCAGCCGGGCGATGCTCGTCGAGCTGCTGGACGCGGTGAGCGCCGCACCGCTCGGTGACGAGGATGCGGGGCAGGATCAGACGCTGCTGGAGATCCCCGTCGTCTACGACGGCGAGGATCTGTCCGAGGTCGCCGGCCTGCTCCGGATCAGCCCGACCGAGCTGGTGCGGCGCCACACCGGCGCCGAATACACGATGGCGTTCGTCGGGTTCGCACCCGGCTTCGGATACCTCGTCGGTGGTGATCCGCTGCTGGACGTCCCCCGCCGCGCCTCGCCGCGGGTGCGGATCCCTGCCGGGTCGGTCGGTCTGGCCGGCCGCTTCAGCGGGGTCTACCCGCGCGAGAGTCCGGGCGGGTGGCAGTTGATCGGCACCACGACGCTGTCGATGTGGGACGTGGATCGCGAACCACCCGCCGCGCTGCGACCCGGCGACCGGGTGCGTTTCGTCGTGGCCAGAGGGCGGGTCGAGGTCACCCCGACTGCGGCCGGACAGCGTCCAGCAGCACCCACGCATGGACCGGCGTTGATCGTCGAACGACCTGGCGCCCGCACGCTGTTGCAGGACGGAGGCCGCGATGACGTTGCAGCGCTGGGGGTTTCAGGCAGTGGCGCACTGGACCTGCCGGCGATGCGGCTGGCGAACCGACTCGTCGGCAATCCTGGCGACACGGCGGTGCTGGAGATCCTGTTCGGCCGCTTCCGGGCCGTCGCCCGCGGGTCGGTGGTGGTCGCAGCCACCGGGGCGCCGGTTCCGATCATCGTGGCCCGCGCGGACGATCGAGGGACGACCGAGATCAGCGACTGCCGGCCGATCGCGCTGCAGGACGGGGACCTGCTCACCCTCGGTGGGCCGTTCTCGGGCGCCCGGACGATGCTCGCGGTGCGCGGCGGCTTCGACGTCGCTCCCGTGCTGGGGAGCCTGTCGAGGGACACCCTGGCAGGGCTGGGCCCGGCACCGATCGCGCGGGGCGACGTGCTCGCCGTTCGGAGTGCCGCCGCCGCGAGGTCAGGGTCGGCGCCCGAACCCGTTGGCTGGCAGGAGTTTCCCCGTGACCAGATCACGGTTCCCATCGACCTGGGGCCGCGGGACGACTGGTTCGATGACGCGTCGATCGCGCGACTGCTCGGCGCCCCGTGGACGGTGACCACCAGCGCCGACCGGGTCGGGATCCGGCTGGCCGGAGCGCACCCGCTGGCCCGGATCGACGCAGCGGAGTTGCCGAGCGAATGCGTCGTCACCGGTTCGATCCAGGTGCCGCCGGACGGGCAGCCGATCCTCTTCCTCGCCGACCACCCGCTGACCGGCGGATATCCGGTGATCGGCGTCGTCCGGCGCGCCGCGCTGGCGGCGCTGGCCCAGGTGACTCCGGGGATGACGATCCGATTCGCCCTCGCCGGGCCCCACCCACCGCTGCCTGACGCGCCGGCTACAGCACGGCCCTGAGCCGAGCGGCCCAGTCATGCAGGTCCTGCTCGGAACGGTACTTCCGCCGCGGCCAGAAGAAGCCGCGCAGACCATCGCCCCGGATCCGCGGGACGACGTGCACATGCAGGTGCGGAACGCTCTGGCTGACGACGTTGTTCATCGCCACGAAGCTGCCTTGCGCTCCGAGCGCTGTGGTCACCGCGACCGAAACCCGCTGCGCCGCCAGCATGACGTCGGTCAGCAGGGATGCTGGTAGGTCGCCGAGGGTGACGTGATGCTCGCGCGGGACGACGAGCACGTGCCCTTCGAAGAGCGGTCGCACATCGAGGAAGGCGGCAACGGTCGGCTCGTCGAGCACCATGGCCGCGGGTGCCGCAGGCACCCCGGGAGCCGGCGCCACGATGGCGCAGAACACACAGCCGCCGGTCGACGCAGCGCTGTCCATCCGGATGACTGTAGAGCGTGGGCTGCGGAGCGATCAGATCGCGTAGCGGTAGATGATCAGCCCGTAGGCGCTGTACCAGATGCCGGCCATGGCGAACACGGTGATGCCGGTCCAGCGCACCGCTGTGCTCTGCCGGTCCAGCCACACCGCCACCGGCAGCAGCAGCAGGAACGCCGGCACCATCAGCCGCACCTTCGAGTTCATGATCCCGTCCGAGCCGATGTTGCTCACCATCACCAGTGCTGTGTAGGCGATCAGCAGCAGCGGTCGGCGCTGTCTCACGAGCAGCCCCAGCAGGATGATCGACGCTCCGATCACCACCACGACCACGAGGTCGAGCACGGCCGGCGCGGTGTCCAGTGCCTTGGTGACGAAGCGCAGCGTCCCGGCACCGAAGTCGAACTTCGTCCCCCACCCGTTGGCCTGGGTGTCGAAGAAGGCGGTCGGACTGCCGGCCCGGAGTCCCACCCACCCGAGGTAGCCGATCGTGCCCAGTGGCGCCACCAGTGCGGCGATGAGCTGCCGGACCGTTGCCCGTCTCCTGACGAGGGCGATGACCGCCACCAGCAGGAGTGCACCGCTCAGCGCGAACCCCGTCGGCCGGACCAGACCGGCGACGAGCGCCAGCGCACCGCACCACAGCCACCTGTTCTCCAGGGCGCAGGCCAGCGACCAGACCGCGAGGGCGCAGAAGAACGATTCCGTGTACGTCATCGCCAGCACGATGGACAGCGGCGCGACGCAGACGAGCCCCACCCACAGCATCGCGGTGCGCCGATCGACGCCCGGCAACCGGCCGGCGAGTCGGACGAGGCCGTAGGCGAACGCGACACCGGAGACGGTGGAGGCGCAGAATCCAGCAGTCTCCAGGGACACGCCGGTCAGGTCCGAGGTCCAGCGGACCAGAGCGGGATACCCGGGGAAGAACGCCGGGGAGTTGCGGATGTCCGGTCCCACCGCGAAGGTGTATCCGTTCCGGGCGATCTCGAGGAAGTGCAATCCGTCCCAACTGTTCAGCAATTCGGCGAAGCCCTGCTCGTGACGCGTTCCGACAAAAGCCACCAGTCGCATCGTCAGCGCTTGTCCGGCGAGATAGATGACGGCCGGAAGAAGTGCACGCATCACGCACCGAAGGCGTGCCAACCAGGTGCCAGGTATCGGCCGGCGGACATTCCGACGGATCCCGTCCGGCGCCGGCGCCGCCACGGCGGGAATGACGCCGGAATGTCGGCGGACGAACGGGTCGAGGGCGGTCACATCGTTGAGACGGGAACGTCGGCGGCGGTCGATGTCCGCGTCGGCAGTGACCCGCGTCACACCGTTGCGGATCTTCTCGACGGTCCGCCTGCTGCGCGACGCGCACCTGCTCCTCCACCGCGCCCGTGGGATGATCCGCAGTGGCGTCCCGATCGGAGGTGCGGATCCGGGCAACCGAACAGCATCCCGCTCACGTCTCTTTCGAGGAGGGCATCCAGTGACACCGGAGGAGGAGGTGGAGTTCTCGCAGTTCGTCCTCGCCCGACGCGGCCGTATCCGGCGTACCGCCTACCTCCTCTCCGGGGATTGGGACCGTGCGGACGACCTCACCCAGATCGCCTTCGTCAAAGTGCACGGTGCGTGGGAGAAGATTGCCGACCCATCGGCGCGTTCGGCATATCTGCGCACTTGTCTCATACGCGCGAACATCGATGAATCACGGCGGCCATGGCGACGGGAAAAGCCGACGGAGGAATTGCCGGACAGTGTCGACCGGTTCGACCTTGCCGAAGCCGCTGTCAACCGCGAGGAAATGCGGGACGCCCTACGCCAGGTCCCCACCGGACAACGCACCACCCTGGTGCTCCGATTCTACGAAGGCCTCAGCGTGCGTGAAGTGGCTCAATTGATGACCTGTTCCGAGGGAACCGTGAAATCACAGACGGTCAAAGGTCTGTCGGCGCTCAGACGAGCGCTCGCCGCCGTTTCGAACCACGATGAGATCGGTGGTGCGTCATGACCGATGATCCCAGGAGACCGCCCGGTGACGGCGAGGACCGCGACCCCGTTCCGCAGGCCCACCCCGCGGATGACGTGACCCCTTCGGAAGCGCAGCAACTCGAGGCGCTGTTCGGCGACGTGGTCGCGGAGGAGCCGCCCACGACCGTCACCCCGTTGACGGTCCTCAGCGCGACGCAGCGCAGCGCGCGGTCGTCAGGGCGGTCCGCCGGTCAGTCCGCCGGCCGAACGGCGCGACGTCTGCGCATCGGCATCCTCGCCGCAGCCCTGGTTGCGGTGGCCGGCACCGGGACGGTGTTGTTGATCCGGGCGGACCCCGGGGACACCGCCGCAATGACCCGAACCTCCGCTGCAGCCACCACCGCCGCCGCATCCTCCGGGGTGGCCGGATCGTCCGCCGCGCCGGGCTCGTCCGTCGCTGCCACGACCACCGCAGCAGGGTCGATGTCGGAGTCCGGCTCGATGGCACCCTCGCCGGCCTCCTCGGATGCCTCGACCAGTGCATCGATCGGGGCATCGTCCGCGGCTTCGTCGTCGGCTGCCGGATCGGGGTCGAGCACGGCAGGACCGGTCCCTGACCGGTGCGCCCTGACCGCCGCCGCGGACCTGCCGCGGGTGCGTGCGACCGTGCTCGGAACCGTGCTCCAGGATGCGCGGATCAGCCTGTGCCGGGATCCGACGTCGCTCCCCTCGAGCACCGGGAGCCTGCTGGTGAACATCCGCACCTCGAGAAACGCGAGTTGCGCGAGCGCGAGCCCGGTATGTCGACCGGTGGCCGGCCAGTCGGATGCCTACACCTCATCCTCAGCGGAGGGCTTCTGGATCTGGGTGTACGGCCGCGGTTATGAGGTCGCCGTGTTCCGCGACACCCGCCCCTCCGGCGGCGAGATCGACGCCACCGTCGCCACTGCGCGTCCGCTGTTGATCGCCGTGTCCTGACCTGCCCGCCCCAAGTTCCGGGACGGCCTCCTCGGGCCTGCACGGAGGCGAGCATCGTGCGCGAGACGCACCGCCGGGTCACCGGAACGGATGGTTCCCGTCCACTCGTCGACGACCGGCGGGCCTCGGATCCACAGATGTCGAAGACCTCACTCTTCGGTCCGTGCGTCTCCGATCGCCCGTTCGGCCGCAGATCACGAGAGCCGGTATCGCTCCGATACCAAATCGTTACGCCGCCAGGCTTACCCGGTCTGACCTGCGGAAATGTGTTGTTACGGTGACGCCATGGGACGACACCGCAGCGAGCAGCCGAATCAGCGCTCGGCCACCCGCACCGCCCGCTACGGCCCGGCGGTGGCCATGGCCGGCGCCGTGACCGTCCTGGTCGTCGGCGCTTCGCTGGCCGGTGGGACTGCCCCGCAGCGCTCCCTGGGCACCGAGCGGTATGCAGGGCCGCCGGTCGTCTCCGATCCACCGACCTCCGACACCGAGCAGACGGCAGTCGAACTACCGGTCACTGTGACGGTCACGGGATCCGTATCCGCCTGGCCACGGCGGGCCGACCGGAACCGGAGCCCGCTGCCCTGGGTACCGCCGCGCGACGAGCTGCCCGTGGATCCACCGGGCGACGAGCCGATTGCTTCCTCCTCCTCGAGCACGCCGACCACCCAGAGCACCACAGCCACCGAGAGCACCACGGCGCCGACCAGCAGCACCCAGTCCTCGACCACCGCGCCGAGCCCGACGGTGTCCACTCCCGAACCGACCACCCCGGAACCCTCGACCACCGCGCCCAGCCCGACCGAGACCACTCCCGAGCCCACCACTCCCGAGCCCACCACTCCCGAGCCGACGACCAGCGAGCCCAGCGCGACCGCTCCGTCCACCACCGAATCGACGACGGCACCCTCCACCACCGAGCCCTCCACCACCGAACCCACCACTCCCGAGCCGACGACCAGCGAGCCCAGCGCTACCGCTCCGTCCACCACCGAATCGACGCAGGCGCCCTCCACCACCGAGCCCTCCACCACCGAGCCCTCCACCACCGAGCCCCGCCCGGTCCCCACGACCAGCGAGCCGAGCCCCACAGCCATCCCGACGACGGGCACGACGGCGAAGCCGACGACCTCGAGCACCACCCCGACGACCTCCAGCACCAACCCGAAGCCGACCACCACGACCACCACCCCAAAGCCGACCACCACGACCACCACGACCACCACGACCACCACGACCACCACGACCACCACGACCACCACCCCGAAGCCGACCACCACGACCACCACGACCACCACCCCGAAGCCGACCACCACCCCGGCACCCGGCCGCACGGTGAAGGTCGGCAACCTGGTGGTGACCGCGCCGGGAAGCGTCATCGACAACATGGAGATCCGCGGTCGGCTGATCATCCAGGCCGCCGACGTCACTGTGAACAATTCGCTGATCACCGGACCGGAGGACCCGGCCTCCGCGGGCCGCGGCGGGATCGTGCAGAACACCGGCGGCTTCGCGAACCTGGTGATCAAGAACAGCGTCGTCAAAGAGGCGCGGCAGTCGGTGAACAACACCGAATGCGTCGTCGGCTCCAACTTCACCCTCGATTCCAGCACCGTCGAGGGCTGCATCGACAACGTGCAGATCCGCGGGTCGAATGTCACCCTTCGCAACAACACGCTGAAGAACACGGTCAAGTACGCCAGTGACTCGGCCCAGGGCGGCGGTCCCTCGCACAGCGACAACGTCCAGGTGCTGCGGGGCGACAACATCCTCATCGAAGGCAACACCATCACCGGCTCGCAGAACTTCGCGGTGCTCGGCTCCTCCGAGCAGGGTTCGATGATGAACCTGCGGGTCCGCAACAACTACGTCGACGGCGGCAGCTGGACGATGAAGTTCTCCAACAAGACCCTGACCGGCAGCATCAACCCGCAGAGCGTCGTGCTGGCGGGCAACCGCTTCGGTGGTCACTCCGCCCAGGGGGTCGACCTGATCGTCGCCCGCGGCGTCAACTTCAGTGATCAGGGCGGCAACGTCCGCGCGGACACCGGCGCGGCGGTACAGATCAGCTGGGTGCCCTCGGGCGGCTGATCCGGCACGGACGGTCGAGCTGCGTGAACCTCAGGGGTCGAGCGACGCAGGAGCCGGGACCCCCTCGCGTGCAACAGGATCTCGACTCACTTCGCTCGCTCGATCACGGTCAACTCCGGTGCTCGAGCGAGGGACGAGTCGAAACCGCCTCGCGTGCAACAGGATCTCGACCCACTTCGCTCGATTGATCACCGTCAGCTCCGGTGGTCGATCGACAATAATGCCTGCGCCCCAGCCGATCCCGATGGCCAGCAGCACCCCGACCACCGTGAGCGCGGTGTCCTGACCACCCCGGCGCGTGTTGTTCGTCATCGTCTCGTCCCCCGCCCGTGCGCAGTGACAACCGGAGTGGTTGTCCGAGCCTGGACCACAGCGGAGAGCCGCCTGCACCGCCGCGTCGGCGGTGCTACATCCCCGCCGCGATGTCGTGGAAGCGGGAGTAGTGCAACTGGTGTGCGACCGGGATGGTGCGGGTCTCACCGTTGCGGTGCTTGACCACCATCAGATCGGCCTCGCCGGGGCGGTCCTCGGAGTCGTAGGCATCCGGCCGGTGCACCAGGATCACGACGTCCGCGTCCTGCTCGAGGGATCCGGACTCACGCAGGTCCGACAACATCGGCCGCTTGTCGGTGCGCTGTTCGGCGCCACGATTCAGCTGCGAGAGCGCGACCACCGGGAGCTCCAACTCCTTGGCGAGCAGCTTCATCTGCCGGGAGAACTCCGAGACCTCCTGCTGACGGGACTCGACCTTCTTGCCCGACGTCATCAGCTGCAGGTAGTCGACCACGATCAGCTTCAGGTCGTGGCGCTGCTTGAGCCGCCGCGCCTTGGCGCGGATCTCCATGATCGTCATGTTGGGTGAATCGTCGAAGAACAGTGGGGCATCAGTGATCTCGCCCATCCGGCGGACGATCTTCTGCCAGTCGCGGTCGGTCATCGTGCCGCTGCGCATCTGACTGAGCTTGATCTCACCCTCGGCCGAAAGCAACCGCATCGCCAGGTCGGTCTTGCTCATTTCCAGCGAGAACACGACGGTGGCCATCTTGTGCTTGATGGCGGCGTGCCTGGCCATGTCCATCGCCGCGGTCGACTTCCCCATGCCGGGGCGGCCGGCGATGATCACCATCTGGCCCGGGTGCAGGCCGTTGGTCAGCGCGTCCAGATCGGCGTAGCCGGTGGGGATCCCGGAACCCCGACCACCGGAGCTGGCGATCGCATCGATCTCGTCGAGCGTCGGCTGCAGGATCTCGTCGAGGATGACGTAGTCCTCGCTGGTGCGTCGCTCGGTGACGTCGTACAGCTCGGCCTGGGCGCGGTCGACGATCTCGTCGACGGCACCTCCGCCCATCTCGCCGTCGGCGCCGCCGTACCCGAGCTGGACGATGGTGGTGCCGGCCTCCACGAGCCGCCGCAGGATGGCTTTCTCCGCGACGATATGGGCGTAGAAACCGGCGTTCGCGGCCGTCGGCACCATCGAGGTCAGGTGGTGCAGATAGGTGGCACCGCCGGTGCGGGAGAGCTTCCCGGTGCGGTCGAGCTCTCCGGTGACGGTGATCGGATCGGCCGGCTCGCCCTTCGCGTAGAGATCCAGCACGGCATCGAAGATCAGCGAGTGGGCCGGCTTGTAGAAGTCGCCGCTGCGCAGGGTCTCCACCACGTCGGCGATCGCATCCTTGCTGAGCAACATCCCCCCGAGGACGGACTGCTCGGCCGCAAGATCCTGCGGCGGCTGACGTTCGAAGCGGGACTGCGGCGCCGGCTGCTCCGTGAACCGATCGTCGGAGCGCGCGAGTCCTGCTGCCATCGAAGCACTGTCCCCTTCTGGTGCTCCCGTGGGAGCCGATTGCCGCGACGTCCGTCCGACGCGTTCCTGCACGCCACTCGCACGTGCCGCCGCTCGCTGATCGACCGTCATGGGGAATGTCTACGAGACACCTCCGACAGTCTTCCGTCATCGGTCGTCGTGGAGAACGTAGGGCGAGCGGACAGCCGCGCCAAGCCGGGGTGTGCACGGGCTGTTGACGCGGTGTTGACCGGATGTGCACAGCCCGGCATCGTCGCAGGACACGACGCCGGACGATTGTGGACAACCTGGGGAAATCTCTCGGACGTTCTGCTGTCCATGCAGGTCAACGCGGTGGACGGCGGTCAAGCCCTGGGGACAACTTGTTCGCCGGATGTGCTCGGCGCGGCGGCGTCGGGCGTGTCCTGCTGGACCAGGAACACGCCCGCCGTGGTGACCACACATCCCTGCCACCGAGCACGCCCACCTCATCGGACGATCCTGCGGCAAGCGTCGTCGACGCCCGGAGGCGGCTCATGCCCGCTCCGCGCTCACCCCCGCTGCGCGAGCCAACCGGCGAAGTCGAGCACATTGGGATCCACGGTCCTGGTGCGGGCCAACTGGCGCTCGCGGGCTGGACTGACCAGCCAGACAGCAGCGCGCCGCCACCCGCTCCCCCCGGACTCGTCGACACGGTGCTTGACCTGCTAGAACGCGAACCAGGAGCCCGACCGGTCACGGCAGGTGTGCCTACGACGCCGAATCACATGGATGCTCCCGGCTCCGGCAGGTCAGCCGGGGCCGGGAGACCGTCGGGCGCATTACCTGGTGAGGAATTCACTGTGGCGTAGGGGACGGTTCACGATGCGGGTGTCACCGACGCTGCCGTGGAAGACAACGTCGAGGGCCCCGGCGTACTCGTGGGCGCCGAACAGCCAGGGCAGCCCCAACGAGGTGAGGCCGACCGACATTCGATCGGGGTTGTCGGCGACCGCGGCGCCGTCAACGTACAACTTCGTGAGGCGACCGTCGTTGACCACCGCCAGGTGCCACCACCTGAGCTCGACCATGCCCTGACCCCAGTTGGTCGTCGGGTAGGTGTTGTTCAGCGGGTAGTGGTTGAACTGCGCCTCGCGGCCGTTGTTGGTGATGTTCAGTTGAGCCAGCGGCTCGTTCGGGTCGGTGTTCTTGCCGTGCTTGCCGGCTGCCCCGGCCGAACCTCGGCGGCTCAAGATCGATGCATTGCCGTTATTGCCGGCGTCCCAGTCCAGCGGCAGCATCACGAACGTCTCAATTGTGTATCCGCTGGTGAAGGTTTCGCGGTTCAGTGGGGCCTTCGACCCGGTGGTCAGATACGAGCCGTGAACCGGATTGCGGCCACCGACGAACTTCAGGCTGGCGTGCCCGGGCTGGTCGGGGTGGTGCTCGGTGGATGTGGTCAGCGCACCGTCGGCGGTGCCCGGCACGCTCACCACCGTCAGATCGTTTCCCTTGCCCGACAGGTCCGGGACCATCTGGCCGGCGCGGAGCGAGGTTCCGGAGGCGCCGAGCCCGTCGAAGCGCCAATACGCCTGGGTGCCCGGCACCAGCTCCTGGCCGGCCGGCCGGGCGGGCCGGACCGGAACCGGGAGGAAGCTGGAGAACCGCTGCTCGAAGTCGATCGGGATGGAGAAATTGTCGACCGGGCCGGTGATCCGGGCGAGCTCGGCTTGCAGCTCGTTGCGCGTCTGGGGTGCCTGGGCCAGGATCCACGGGTTGATCGTCTCGACGTCGATGGTCTTGCGGATCAGGTCGAAGTGGTACAGCCGGATCATGGCGCCGCCGCCGAAGTAGCGGTTCTGGTAGTTGGTGATGTGCATGTACACGTCATTGCCGGCGGCGTTCTTCTTGGTCATCCGCCCCGGCGGCCAGTAGTGGCCATTGATGGTCAGGAAGATCTGGTCGTTACCAGTGACCAGTTTGTCCCAGACCGTCTGACCGTAACCGGAAAGAACCGCGTCGTTGTCCGGGTCGCCGGAGGGGTAGGGAAAGACGTTGTCGTCGTAGACAGAACCGACGATGTCGTGCGCGGTGAGGACCACCGGCATCTTCGGGTGCGCCTTGATCACCTTGTTGGCCCACGCGAAGCCCTGATCGGTGGTCCGCCAGTCCATCGCCAGCAGCAACCAAGAACGGCCGGCTGCCTGGAAGATGTGCGCGGTGTTGTATCCGGTCGCGTCGGACCCGGCGAACGTCTTCGACTTCTTGAACCGCTGAGGTCCCATGGTCTGCAGGTAGGGCGTGTCACCGCGGCTGTCGTCGCCCCTCACGTCGTGGTTGCCGGCCAGCACACTGTAGGCGGCGCCGTGCGAGTCCATCAGCGCGAACGCCTTGTCGACCTGGGCGAACGAGATCGGGTCAGCGTCCTGCGTCAGGTCGCCGAGGTGGGCCATGAACACGATGTTGTTGTTGGCGTCCCGGCTGTTGTTGATGATGTACCGGAAGGACTCCTCCTGCGGCGTGCGGCTGATGCTGTCCTGGCTGCCCCAGTACAGAAACTGGGTGTCCGGCATGACCGCGAGGGTGAATTGCAGCGCCTGCGGATCCGGATTCCAGGTGCCGACCTTACCGCTGGATTGCACGCCCGCCGCGGACGCCGTCGATTCGCCGAGCACGGGCCCACCGATGCCTACAAGCGCCGCGCCGGCACCGGCCAGCGCCGTACTGCGCAGGAAACCTCGGCGGCTCTGACCACTTCGCTCGTATGAGGCGGTGTCATCGTGATTGGACATAAGAACCTTCCCATTCATTTCTTGAGTCAATTTCCCTTGAACGGCAAGGACGCTAGCCCGGACCGTTCACGGGTTGCCTGTCTGATCGGCGTGTGAAAGCGCGAAAGTGCCTGTCCAGCAAGGGATGGCAGTGTCAACCCGTGGAAGCAACGTTGGCTAGGAGTAGGCGTTCGAAGGCTTCTCGTGGGGTGAGGTATCCGAGGACGGCTCGGGGTCGTTCGTTGAGTTCAGCGGCGATGGCGTCGAGGTAGGGCTGGTGGCTGGTGATGTGATCGCCCTTGGGTAGGTAGTCGCGGATCAGGCCGTTGGTGTTCTCGTTGGTGGGTCGTTCCCATGGACTGTGGGGGTGTGCGAAGTAGATCGGCAGGTCCGCGGCGATGGTCACCGACGCGTGGCGGGCCATCTCGGTGCCCTGGTCCCAGGTCAAGCCCTGCCGCATGAAGTTCGGCAGGCCCTGCAGGTGATCGATCAAAGCGTCGGCCAGGCCATCAGCTTTTTTCCCCTGCGGCAGGCCGAGGATCAGGGTGTATCGGGTGGTGCGTTCGACAAGCGTTGCAGCGGCCGACTTCCCGCCCTTACCGACGATCAGGTCACCCTCCCACCAACCGGGTACCTTACGGTCGGCGACGTGTTCGGGACGGTCGTCGATGGACACCATTCCGACGATTCGATCCCAGCTGCGTTCCCCGACCGGGCGGCGCCGCTGCCGGGCAGATCGTTTGCTGCGCAACATGATCCCCTGCCGGGCCAACTCACCCTTGGGCAGCGCATAGATCCACCGGTAGATCGCTTCGTGCGACACCAGCCGGCCCTGCGCGTCCGGGGAAGAACCCATGAGCCCCACCGTTGCGTCGCCGGCCTCCAGATGCAACCGGCCGGCGATCTGCCGCGGCGTCCGGGAGTGCCGCAGATCAGCCCTCACCCGTGCCGCCAGGACAGGATCCGCATCGATCTTGCGCTGCTGTGGCCGGGAACGTGCAAGCCGTGCGGTCGAGTCCGCGGACACAGGGCCGTAGCCGGCCGGGCCGACCCGATGCCGGCGGATGTCCCTGCTGATCACAGACACCGACCGGTCCAGCTCAGCAGCGATCGCCGTCAACGTGAGCTTCGCCTTCAACCCAGCTGCGATCACCACCCGATCCTCGATCGTCACCATCCGCCGTGCCATCCGCGCCCGCCCCCGCCAGTCACCACCCCCTGACCAGGGACGTTGCTACGACGCTATGACACTGCCGATACTTGGACTTATCTAGGGTCCATATCGTCTCGCTGGAAGGCACTCCGCAGGTGAAGCGTACTTCGTGGTCGACTGGTCTGTCTGTTTCTGCTGGCAGTGTCGGCGTCGTCGGGCACGCGGGTGGTGTCGCGGTCCGGTTGCTGGCCGACCGGGTGGGACTGACCTCCGAGTTGTCGAAAGCCCAGATCAGACGTGGTTTCACCCCACGCCATGACCGCGGCCGGGTCCTCATCGATGTCGCGGTGATGATCGCCGGCGGCGGGGAGGCGATCGCCGACATCGACGTGCTGCGCCACCAGAGCGGCGTGCTCGGTGCGGTCGCATCGCCGGCAACGGTGTGGCGATGCCTGGATGAGCTGACCGCCTCCCGGCTCAAGAAGGTGCAGGCGGCGCGTGCCCGGACCCGCCGCGCTGTGTGGACCCAGCTCGCTGCCAGGCCGGGCGGGATCCCGGTCAGCAAGGTGGCCGGGACCGACCTCGGTTCGGTGATCGTGCTGGATGTCGATGCCACGATCGTCATCGCGCACAGCGAGAAGGACCAGGCCACACCCACGTTCAAGAAGACGTTCGGGTTCCATCCGATCGGCGTCTGGTGCGACAACACCGGCGAGTTCCTGGCCGCGACCCTCCGCCCTGGCAAAGCCGGGTCGAACACCGCCGCCGACCACATCCAGGTGTTGGGCGAAGCGATCCAGCAGATCCCCGCCGCGCACCGCAAAGCTCTGCTGGTCCGCTCCGACGGTGCCGGCGCCTCCCACAAACTGGTCGCGTGGCTGGACCAGCAGGATCAGATCCGGGGTCGCCGGGTCGAGTACAGCGTCGGATTCCCCGTCACCGAACACGTCCGGACCGCGATCACACAGGTCCCCAGATCGGTGTGGACCGAGGCCTCCGACGCCGACGGCGAGGTCCGGGTCGGTGGTGATGTCGCCGACCTGACCGGGCTGATCGACCCGGCCGTGTTGGCCAAGTGGCCGGCGGGGATGCGGGTCATCGTGCGCCGCGAACGACCCCACCCCGGTGCCCAACTGTCCCTGTTCGAGGAACGTGACGGGTGGCGCTACCAGGCGTTCGCGACGAACACCCAGGCCGGGCAACTCGCATTCCTGGAAGCCCGGCAGCGCGCGCACGCCCGCGTCGAAGACCGGATCCGGCACGCCAAAGACTCGGGACTGCGCCGCTTCCCGTCCCGCGAGTTCCCGATCAACCAAGCCTGGCTGGCCGCGGTCCAGATCGCCGCCGACCTGATCGCCTGGACCCGACTGCTGGGCTGCACCGGCACCGCAACCTCGCTGGCCGGGTGTGAGCCGAAAGCGCTCCGCTACCGGTTCCTGCACGTCCCCGCCCGACTGGCTCACACCGGCCGCCGCCGACACTTGCGGATCCCTGACACCTGGCCCTGGGCCGCGGCGATCGTCGCAGTGTTCGCGAACATCGGCGCCATTCCGATCACCACCTGACAACCCCGACCACCTGCAACAGCACCACCGGAGACCCGACCACCGGCACCGCCAGCCGGACCACAGTCATACCCGAACCTGAACATCAAGCCGCGCAACACCTTTCACAACCCATCAGCAGAGCTATGAAAGACCGGGGCTAGTACTACAGCCGTAGTTGGGGTTGGAGGTCTTCTGACCTGCGGTGATAGTGGCATTCGCGGGCGGTGGCTTGGTGTTTTCGGCGCCAGGTGGACCAGTGGATGATGTGTTCGCGGGTGGCGACGGCGCCGGCGACAAGGGCGTCGAAGAGCCTGCGGAGCTCGTTGATGGTCAGGGGGATGAGGCCGGCTGGTGTGGGGTGTCGGTGTTTCTCGGCGGCGGTAGTGACGGCCAGGAATGCCATCGCCAGCATCGCCAGAGTGGACCAGCGGTGCCAGGAACACCAGCGGCGGACTTGGTGTTCATCCAGTCCTGCCTGGCCTTTCGCGGTCTGGAAAGACTCTTCGATCTTCCACCGCTGGCCGGCGACCCGGACCAGGGCGGCCAGCGGGACGGGCCGCGGGCTGTAGCAGCGGTAGTAGGCCATCTCGCCGGTGGAGATGTTGCGGCGCAGCAACAGCCAGTGACGGCCCGGCTCGTCCGGACGGATCCGGATCAGTGCCCACGAGTAGTACCGCGGCCCCTTGGTACCGGCACCTGCGGACAACGTCTGCCACGACTTGGCTGGCAGGGTGTCGGCCAGCAGATCGGCCCGGACCGGTACGTCCGGGCTGGGTGTCCGGTGGTCACACGAGACGGCCAGCACGTAGCCGACGCGCCGGTCGACCAGCGCCGAGCGGAGTTTGGAGTCATTGCCGTACACCTCGTCACCGGCCACGAATCGGGCTGGGACGCCGGCATCCAATGCCGCACCGATCATCTTGGCCGCGAGCGCCGTTTTGGTGGCGAACTCGACCCCGGCCGGCACCCCGGCGTCAGCGAGGCGGACCGGGTCATCGGTCCAGGACCTGGGCAGATACAGCGCCCGGTCGATCAACGCGTGTCCCCTCGGCGCCGCGTACGTCAGATACACCGCGACCTGCGCGTTCTCGATCCGGCCGGCGGTGCCGGTGTACTGGCGTTGCGTGCCGACGGTGTGCTCGCCCTTTTTCACATCACCAGTCTCATCGACCACCAGGATCCCGGCTGGATCACCGAACGCATCCACCACGTAGTCCCGCAGATCATCACGAACCGAGTCGGCATCCCACTTCGCCCGAGACAGCAAGTGCTGCAACCCATCCGGGCTCACCTCGCCCCGATGCTCAGCGATGGTCCAACAGTTCTTCCGATCCAACCCGGACAGCAAACCCAACATCAACGCGCTGGCATGCCGAGCTGGTTCGTAACGCGCAAAGCGGGGCCGGATCCGGTCCAACAGCGCGCCGAACCCATCCCACCAGCGGTCAGGATCTATCCTGTGGGCTGCGGCCAGCGCAGCGATTCTTGTTGTCTTCACAACCACCAATGATCATGCGCTGGCCGCTCTGACCTGCGACAACACGCCCAAGACCACCATCTACGGCTGTAGTACTAGGCAACGACGGCCTCAGCCCTGCAGACGCGAGATGGACCTCGAGGAACATCGAAACCACAAGCCCACCAACAAGGACGGCACACGGACTACCCGGCTGGGCCGCCCGCGTCGACTTGCGCGCTCACGCTCGACCTGCCTCGAGGAGTTGAGGAGCGCCGCCCGGTCGAGGGCGATCGACGCGTGGGCGAAGAACGCGGTGATCAGGGCCCGGTTGAGATGGTGGCAATGACTCGGTGAACATGAACCGCAGGTAACCACGGTGCTTGTCCGACCAGCCGTGCGCAGACCGTGGCTGCGGGCGACCTCGAACACGGTCGGTGTTGACCGGCAGGTGCTGCGACGGATAGACGGGAAGACACGTCGCCGAGACGACCGGCAATCCGACCGGGTCCAGCAGTGACTGCGGGGTGGGCGTCCCGTGTCGTAGTGCCACCGCAGCGAGAGGTCAAGGCACCATTTTCCATCAGGCCGAGGGCGATTGCCGTAATCCTGCGATGAGCAGGCCGACCATGCGGTGGGCGTCGTAGCCCGTCGTTCCCCCGACCTCGACCCCGATGCACAGGTTGCCGGCTGCGTGCATGAGGGTGAGGGCATCGACATCTTGCCGGATCTGGCCGGCCTCGATCGCGGCTTCGAGCAGCGAGGCGCATGCCGGGACGAGTCGGTCCAGAAAATACGCGTGCAGGGTCTGGAACCCGGAGTCGTCGGACCGGAGCGCGCCGGCAAGTCCGTGTTTGGTGACCAGGAAGTTCACGAACTGGTCCATCCACTTCGCCAGCGCCTCACGGGCGGTTTCGACGCCGGCCAGGTAGCGCGGGGCGGCATCTGCGAGCGCCTCCACCTGGTGGCGGTAGACAGCGACGATGAGGTCGGCCCGGGTCGGGAAGTGGCGGTAGATGGTGCCGATACCCATCTCAGCTTTCGCGGCGATCATCCGGACCGGTGCGTCGACTCCGTGGGTGATGAAGACCGCGGCGGCGGCGTCGAGCAGCACCTGTTGATTGCGGCGGGCGTCCGCGCGCTTGCGTACCGACGACGGCGTCGCTCCTTGTTCCACTTGCGACACGTCGGATCCTCTCGTCTCCTTGCATAAACGGAACACCGCTCCATATAGTAACCGGAGCAACGTTCCACTCAGATCATCACATGAGGAGACCTGAATGCAGTACCGCACGCTCGGCCGGACCGGGGTCCAGGTCAGCGCACTGTCGCTCGGCGCTATGAACTTCGGTGCGATCGGCCAGACGACACAGCAGGACGCGACGGAAATCATCGACGCCGCGCTGGAGGCAGGTGTGAACTTCGTTGACACCGCGGACTTCTACAGCCAGGGAGAGTCCGAGGAGATGGTCGGTCGGGCCCTCGCCGGTCGGCATCAGGACGTGGTCCTGGCGACCAAGGCGTTCCTGCCGATGGGTGCCGAACGCAACCACCGCGGTTCCTCCCGCCGGTGGTTGATCAGTGCGCTGGATGCCAGCCTGAGCCGGCTGGGCGTCGATCACATTGACCTGTATCAGGTGCATCGCTGGGACCCGAGCACCACCGACGAGGAGACGCTGTCAGCGCTGACCGATCTGCAACGGGCGGGCAAGATCCGCTACTTCGGGTCCTCGACTTTCCCGGCGTACCGGATCGTGCAGGGCCAATGGGCCGCTCGTGAGCACCACCTGGGTCGGTACGTGACCGAACAGTTGAACTATTCGATCCTCAACCGCGGCGCGGAGACCGACGTGCTCCCGGTGACCGAGCAGTACGGACTCGGGGTGCTGGTGTGGAGCCCGCTGTCCTCGGGGTGGCTCTCCGGTGCAGTACGCGCGGGCCGACAGATCGCCACCCACCGGTCGAACGTCATGCCGCAGCGTTTCGACCTCGATGTCCCAGCGAACCGCGCGAAGCTCGACGCCGTCGAACAGATCGCTACGGTCGCAGCCGATGCCGGGTTGACGATGATCCAACTCGCCCTGGGATTCGTGACCGCCCACCCCGGCGTCACGAGCTCGATCATCGGCCCCCGCACGATGGAGCACCTCCAGTCCCAACTCGCGGCCGCCGACACCGTGCTGTCCGCGGACGTCCTGGACGCCATCGACAAGATCGTCGCTCCCGGAGTGGATCTGTCGCCGGAGGAGAAGATGGACACCCGCCCGTCCATCACCGACGCCTCACTCCGGCGGCGCTGATGCCCACCACCGCGCGCCCGAGCTTCGGGATCATGACGCCACCGATGAACGTCGCCTATGAGGACCTGATCCGGGTCTGGCGTGGGGCCGACGAGATTCCGGCGATCGAGCACGCCTGGTTGTTCGATCACCTGATGCCCATCGGTGGCGATCCGAACGGCCCGGCCTTCGAGGGCTGGACCTTGCTTTCAGCGTTGGCCGCGCAGACCCAGCGGCTCCGCATCGGACTGCTCGTGACCAGCAATCGGTTCCGCCCACCCGCGATGCTGGCCAAGATCGCAGCGACCGTCGACGTCGTCTCCGGCGGTCGGCTCGATTTCGGCATCGGCGCCGGGTCCCGTCCGAGCGCTCCGATCGCCCGACGCGAATACGAGGCGCACGGCCTGCCGTTCCACGACGCCGAGCACGCCGTCGGCGCGCTGGGCGAGGCGCTCACAGTCATCACGCGGCTCTGGAGTGCGGACGAACCCTTCGACTTCGACGGCGACCATGTGCATCTGACCGGCGCCTTCGGCAACCCCAAGCCCGTACAGCAACCGCACCCGCCCATCGTGATCGGCGGTGGCGCGACCCCCACACTCCGGGTGGTCGCCCGGTACGCCGATGTATGGAACTTCCAAGGCGGCGACATGGCCGACGGCATTCGTCGAAGCGCTATTCTGGACCGCTTGTGCACCGAGATCGGACGCGACCCCGCCGCCATCGTCCGCTCGACCAACGTGCCGGTCTCCTACGACCGCCCCAGCGACACGCGCGCCGGAATCGAGCAGGTCATGGAGGCCGGATTCGGACACATCGTGCTCATGCTGCCAGCTCCCTATCTCGACAACGTCGCTCAATGGGTCACTGACCAATTCATCACCCCGGCATGCTGATCCCTGACCCTGCATCGCGGTACTGATCGGCAGCGGACAACGACCCCACCGCTGATCCGAATCCCCCGGTCATCTCGGGGGGACGAACCTGCGGCAAGCGTCGTCACCGCCCGGGGCGGCTCATCGCCGCTGCGCGCTCATCGCCGTCCGCGCACATCGCCGCTCCGCGCTCATCCGCGCTGCGCGAGCCAACCGGCGAAGTCGAGCACATCGGGATCCACGGTCCTGGTGCGGGCGAGGTCGGCCTGGTAGGCGTCGGTGTCGACGAACCAGCGGAACATGGCCTTGAGGTCCTCGTCGGGCAGGACGTCGACGGGCAGCTGCTCGAAGCGGGCCGGCCCGCCGAGATGCTCGCCGATGCGGCTCGCCATCTGCTCCCCGGTCAGCTCGTCCCCGGCGATCTCGAGGGTCGACCCGCCGAGAGCATCGGGGCGACCAGTGCGGCTGCGGCGATCACCCCGATGTCGCGCACAGCGATCATCTGCAGCGGTACGTCACCCGGCATCGGCTGGCGCAGCACGAACTCTCCGTCGCCGGCCGCGTCGAGTTGGCCCACGAAGTTGTCCATGAAGAATGCGGGCCGCACGACCACCGACGGCAGCAGCGACTCGAGGTGCTGCTCCACCCGGTACTTGCTCTCGAAGTGCGGCACACCGCTGTCGCGCTCGGCGCCGCCCACCGAGGAGTAGACGACCCGTGGCACGCCGACCTGCGCCGCGACATCGGCGGTGGCGATCCCGCGCCGCACCTCGCCCTCAGTGCCTGAATCATCGGTGAAGGTGGTCATCAGGAACAGCGCGGCAACGCCGGTCAGCGGACCGCGGAGGCTGTCCGGGTCATCCTGGTCGCCGGCGACGACCTCGACCCCGCGGGCCGAGAGGGCCTGTGCCTTTGCCGAGTCCGGCGTGCGGACGATCGCCCGTACGGTCTGTCCGGCGGCGAGCAACGCGTCGACGACTGCGCTGCCCTGCTGGCCGGTGGCGCCGAGGATCGCGATCGGTGCGGTGGTGGTGGGTGTGCTCATGTCATGTCCTTCGTATGGCGAGAGAATGGGATGCTTGACGTCCGATCAAACGGAGGAAATACTCCGCTTATTCCCGCCCGCAGTCAGGAGACACCATGGCCGTTCCGACCTTCCACGAACCCGGCAGCGACATCTACGTCGCCGCCACCGCGCCCCGCAATTCCTCCGGAACCCAGCGGCCGGCGTGGGTGGCGCGAGCGACCGACGCAGCGCAGGTCGGCGACATCGTCCGCGAGGCGGCCCGACGCGGGCTCCGGATCCTGCCGCAGGCGACCGGACACGGAGCGGGCGGAACCGTCGGCGAGGACACGGTCCTGCTCGACACCTCCGGGCTCAGCTCGCTCACCATCGACGCAGGCGGGCACTTCGCCACCGCCGGTGCTGGGCTCACCTGGGGTCGGGTCAACGCGGCCGCGCAGGAGCACGGCCTGCTCGGCCTGGCCGGGTCAGCTGCGAGTGTGAGCATCGCCGGCTACACCTTCGGTGGTGGTATCGGCTGGCTGTCGCGCCCGCACGGGATGGCATCGGCCGCCCTGCGGAGCGTCGACTACGTCGACGGATCCGGTGCACTGCGCAACGCCAGCGACGACGCGGCGGACGCCCTCGACCGCGCGGCGATGTTCGCCGTCCGGGGAGGCGGCGGGGTGGGGATAGCGACGGCGCTGGAGTTCGACCTTGTGGCTGTACCCGAGCTGCACGCGGGTTACCTGCTCTGGCCGGTGGAGGACCTCGACGCGGTCGTGACCGCGTGGTCCGCAGCGATGACCGAGGTCGGGGAAGACGTGGTCCGGCGTCGCGCGGGACGTGGCCGACCGGGCCGGCCAGACCGCCGTCGTGCGGGCCACCCGCACCGGCGAGCTCGGCCGCGGGTCGGAGCAGTTGCAGATGCTCGACACGTTCACCGTCGGAGACCAGCAACGCCTCGCTGACGGCGAATCGGTGATCATCGGCCGCGGACTTGCCCCGTTCGTCGCATACACCCGCGCCACCTACGAACAGCGCGGTTTGCGTCGCCGGATCGGGCAGGAACTTGCCACCGTCAACCGGGACCTCGCCCTCGCCCGGGCGAAGGTCGTCGACGACGCCGACTACGAACGGATGATCTCGGTGTCCGGCGGACCGATGGAGATGCAGAAATGAGCGACCCAGATCCGCGCGGCATGCCAGTCCCCAACCGGGGAGAGGACACCGCAACGCCGCTGGCCAACCTGGCGAAGGATGGCCGGCCGCCGTGGGCCTGGTCGAACTTGACCGACGATGAGGCCGACGAGCTGCACACGTCCCTGCTGTGGTTCGTGGCCACCTGCAACGGCGAGTACGCCGTCGAGCTGAACCACGTGATCCCTGCGTGCTGGTCTGAGCACTCTCGGCTGCGCCACGAGCTACCTGCCCTCTACTGGGCGTGGTGGGCCGCGCACCGCGACCCGACGGGATCCGCGACTGCGGCCCGACGGGTTCTACCGAGAAGTCCTCCCGGCGTTCCAGGGCCGCCTCGACCAGCTCCTCGGCGCGGGCGCGGTGGCGTGCCGCAAGGGCGACCACTTTGGCTTGGCGCCGGACGTCGCCGCCGCGATCCGAGCCGCCGCAGACGGCACCGCCCGGCGCCTGGTCCGACCCGGTGACTGGCGGCGGGCAACGCTCGGCGCTTGACGTCAGACGAAGCGTCGGCGAAACATACTGTCGCTCTGCCGGTCTTCGGCGTAGCATCTGAACAACTTGGGGGTGAGTGATGAAGTTCATTCGGGGGCTTGCCGCAGTTGCGCTGATCGTGGTTGCTGGTTGTTCGAACTCCGGTGCTCAACCGAGCGGTACTGCGTCTGGGTTGCAGAGCAAACCGGTAGTCACCGTCGGCACCGCCTCGACACCTTCGGCTGACGCACCGTTGTCATCGGTCAGCGTGACGGGCACCTCGGCAGCATTCACAACCGGTGGCTCCCCCTCCGCCCGAACAGACTCTGGCGACGGGGTGACCAGCGTTGTCGACGACGCTGATCTGAAGACTTTCGCGGGCACGCAGCGCGAGTACATCGACGCCTATGCAGGCTGCATGCGGGGCAAGGGTGTCCCGGTCGACATTGCCGAGGACGGCACGATGACTTACCCCGGTCTGCCCGCCGATCAGAACACCACTCTGGAACAGGTGCAGCAGCAGTGTCTGGCGGAGGTTGGTGTCATCCAGACCAAGGACTTCACGGACAAGCAGCTGCAGGCTTACTACGACCTGCAGCACGCACAGTGGAAGTGCCTGAGCGACAACGGTTTCTCGGTGCAATCGGCGCAGACGTTCCAGACGTACCGAGACAGGGCACAACAGACAGGCGCTCCGGACTGGAACGTCTTCAACGGCGTCCCCGAGACGGAGGTCGGCGCCGGCCTCTCGAAGTGTCCCAACAAGATCGCTGGATGACGAGGACTGCACCAGGAAGGACGGTCGCCTATCAGACGCAGCTACAGGTGAGCACCAAGTCCATCATCAGTTGCCCACAAAAGGAGTAAACAAACGTGAAGAAAGCATTGCGGTCCATGGCGGTTGTCGTAGCAACCGGCGGTCTCATCCTGGCGGGGTCAGGTATTGCCTCTGCCGCGGTGTCGAAGTCGGGGAGCAAGCTTTGTCCCGGTTCGACGACACCTCAGTCATACCTCCTGTCGCGCACGTCGGGTTCGTCGAACGGTTTCGCCCCGGGTGGTGGAAACTTCACACACAGTGACGGGGTCACCACGAATCACAAGGACTACGGTGCCCTCGGTGGCGGCGCGTGGAAGGTGACCGTGACCGGCGGCATCCTGGACGACGCGGGAACCTACGCGGGTTGCGAACGAGCCTGATCTTCAGACTAACCGAGTGAACGGGGCGGCGCCGGGAGGCGTCGCCCCGTCCCATTGCGCAGAGAGGAAACCCGTCATCGCCGCGGATCAGTCGGGACCACGTCGCTATCGAGCCGTCATCGGCTGGCTAGCGCTCACGCTGGCGGTGGGTGGTGCCGCGTTCTGGGCCGGGACCACGGTCAGCCGGCCGGAAGTCGACCCCCTCGATCAGCCGACCGCGTCGCTGTACACGGTGGTAGCCGGTCAGGTCGGACGCGCCGTGGACGTCTCGGTGACGGTGTCCTGGCCGTCCGGGCGACCGGTGGTATCAGCTGCGACGGGAACAGTCACCACCGTCAATGTGCGGTCAGGGGAGATGGTGAAGGCGGGGGATCAGCTGGTCTCCGTCGATCTGCAGCCATCCTTCGCTGCGGTCGGCACCGTGCCCGCGTTCCGCGACATCGGCCCGGGAGTTCGAGGTGCCGACGTCGAGCAGTTGCAGCAGATGCTGAACACCCTCGGCTATCCGGTCACGGTCACCGGAGTGCACGACGCTCCGTCCATGGCGGCCGCGCGCCGCTGGCAGAAAGCCGTCGGCATCCCAGGGAACGGGATCGTGCGTCGAGGTCAGGTGACCTTCACGCCGACCTTGCCGGTGCGGATAGTAGTACCCGAAGACCTCACTGTCGGCTCGCAGGTGTCCGCGGGCTCACCGGTGGCCACGATCGTCACCGGCGAGCCGAAGTTCACCATTGCGCTGGCCAGCCAGCAGACCGCGCTCATCCCGCAGGACGGGCAGGTGCTGATCAAGCACGGAGCCACGACCTGGGAAGGGGTGGTTTCCAGTTCCGCGGAGGACCGAGAGAACGGCGGGGTGCTCTGGACGGTCACCGACAAGGCCGGGAAGCCGGTGTGCGGATCGGACTGTGACAGCTTGCCGGTGCCCGGACCCACGACGGTGCAGGGCTCGGTGGTGGTTGTTCCGCCCACGCAGGGACCGGTGGTGCCGGTCGCGAGCATCCTCGGTGGCCCGGCCGGATCAGCTGCCGTGGTCCTGGCCGACGGCACCCAGCGCGCCGTCACCGTGCTCGCCACCAGCGGCGGACTGTCGGTCGTCACCGGTATCAACCCGGGGCAGCAGATCCAGCTGTTCGGCGACACCGGATCATGACCTGCCCGAGCATCAGCAGGATCGATCCCACCGTCCGGGCGGCGCCGTGATCGAGCAGACGCCCGTCGAAGTCCGCGGTCTCACCTTCCGCTACCGACGCCGCCAGGCGCCGACGCTCACCGACGTCCAGCACGCGTTCGAACCCGGATGCGTCACCGCGATCACCGGCCCATCCGGCGGCGGCAAGTCGACCCTGTTGTATCTGATCGGGTTGCTCCTCGCGCCGGAGAGCGGCGCCATCGTCGTCGGTGGCGCCGCAGTGGTCGGATCCGATCGCGAACGCAGCCGGATCCGTTCCAGGACCATGGGTTTCGTGTTCCAGGACGCCATGCTGGACCCGTCCCGGACTGTGCTGGCGAACGTGATGGAGGGCGCCGTCTACACGGGCATGGCCGCCGATATCCGCGCCTCACGCTCCCGTGCCTTGCTGGACGAACTCGGTATCGCACATCGAGCCGACCACCGGCCCGGAGAGATCTCCGGCGGGCAGGCGCAACGGGTTGCGCTGTGCCGGGCACTGGTCAAATCACCGCCGGTGATCCTGGCTGACGAACCGACCGGCAACCTTGATCCCGACGCAGCCGACCTCGTGTGGCGCCTCCTGGTCGCGCAGGCACGAGCAGGGTGCACCGTGATCGTCGCGACCCACGATCGCGGCCGCGCCCTTGCCTGCGATCGCCACCTGGACCTGGCAATGACATCGTGAGCACCCACCGGCAACTCGCCGGCGAGCCCCGCCCCACGACTCTGCTTCGTGAGGGCATCGCGGTGACCAGATCCGCGCTCGGAGCCAGCATCACCCTCGCTGTCATCGTGGCTGGGCTATGCGTCGCGGTGTTCGCCACCGCCGGCCGCGCAGCAGCAGCCGAACGCCAGGTCGCCGACCGCATCGAACAGACCGGCACCCGGCTGATCACCGTGCAGTACACCGCGCCGACCGGCACCTTCGATCCCCAGCTGGTCGACCGCGCGGCAGCGCTGACCCAGGTGTCCTGGGCCTTCGGCCTCGGACCGGCCAGCGACGCCGGCCTGGCACTGATGGACGGCCAGGGACGCGCCGTGCCCGCCCGCAGCGTCCACGGATCCCCGCCGCCGGACCTACCGGTGACCGTGGGCCGCTGGCCCGCACCGGGGGAGGCTGTCGTGACCCCCACCAGCCAGCTCAGCACCGGACTCATCAACCCCGCCGGCGCCATCCTCTACCGGGACCAGCCAGTGGCCGTCGTCGGCCAGGTCGACCCCATCGGCACCCTGACCGCCCTCGCGCCGTACATCCTCGTCAACCCCGCCCGCATCGGGCCGCCGGGCACCACAGACGGCACCATCGCAGGCGACGACACCACCGGCATCACCACCCTCTACGTCCTGGCAGACCGAGCCGCCAACGTGCTCGCCGTCCAGGACAGCCTCCAACAGCTCACCGGCACCGACGACACCACCACGTTCACGATCACGGCCTCCCAGACACTGGCAGACCTCGGCATCGCCATCAGCGGAGAGCTCGGCACAGCCGGTCGAGCACAAGCGATCGGCGTTCTCGGCGCGGGTGTTCTCATCATTGCCCTGTCTACCTACGCAGCTGTCTCGAGCCGCAAACGAGACTTCGGTAGGCGCCGGGCCCTCGGCGCCAGCAGAGGCGCCATCATCGGCCTTGTCCTCACCCAGGTAGCGATACCCGCGTTGGCCGGCGCCGTCCTCGGCACTGGAGCTGGGTGGCTCGTCACCCGCGTCATCGGCGCAACTCCCGGCTGGCAATTCGCGCTCGCCGTCGCCGTCCTCGCCGTCACCGCTGCCCTCGCCGCCGCCGTCCCCGTCTCCTGGGCTGCAGCACGCCGGGATCCAGTCCGAATTCTCCGAATCCCTTGACCCACACGGTCTACTGGGACGTCTTGATGACATTCCAACGTCGCTCAACGGGGGTCACCTCGGCGGTGAGCGTCAACCTAGAGAACAGCTCCCTGCTCAATCGCGGTCGCCATATGACACCACCCGAAGATGACCGCGTCCCGGCATCCGAGGATCCTGAGGCAGGACGGTCCATACCTCGCTGCTGGTCTCAATCGGCTGCTCGGAGGCAGGAAGCTGGTCTGTAAAGAGTGAACCGTCCTGAGTCTCCTGGCGGGTGCTGATTCAGCAAGGGTGACTGATCCGATGGCGGCACTGAGGAAGTTCAACGATGAGATGGTAGACAGGGCGGTCCGCATGTATCGGGACCGGCTCGAGCAGGCCGGGCGTCCAAGCTGGCGGCCAGGAAGCACGTCGGGTCGCTGCTGGACATCAACCCGGCGACGATCCGCAACTGGATCGAGGCACAGGAGCGCGCTGTTGGTACGCGTGCTGATGATGCGAGAGTGGTCGAGTCGCAGGAGATCCGGGACCTGAAGCGTGAGAACGCGGAGTTACGTCGCGCGAATGAGATCCTGAAGACAGAATCAGCGTTTTTCGCCGCGGCGGAGCTCGACCGCCGACTCAAGTGATCGTGGACTACATCGATCAGTTCCGGGACCGTTTCGGCGTCGAGTCGATCTGCACCGTGCTCACCGAGCACGATCTGCCGATCGGGTCGAGTACCTACCGGGCTGTCAAGGCCACTCCTGTCACCGACGCGCAGTGGGACGAGGCGCAGCTGGTCAACGCCCTGATCAGCATCTTCCGCGCCAACCGGCGGGTCTTCGGGATCCGCAAGCTGTGGCGGATGATGCACCGCGCCGGCCATCACCTCGGGCGGGACCAGGTCGCCCGGCTGATGCGGATCGCCGGTATCCACGGCGTCGTGCGGGGCCGGCACACCACCCGCACCACCGAACGGGACGCGAAAGCGCCTCGCCACCCGGACCTGGTCAAGCGTCGCTGGAATGATCCGACCGGACCGGATTAGCTGTGGTTGCCGACTTCACCTACGTCTGGACGCTGGCAGGGTTCTGCTACGTCTCGTTCGTGACCGACGTGTACTCCCGCCGCATCCTGGGGTGGCGGGCATCGATGTCCAAGACCACAGACCTCGTACATGCTGCTCTGCAGCAAGCCCTGTTCACCCGCCGACGCAACGACAGTTCCTTCACTGCAACAGGTTTGATCCACCACAGCGACGCCGGCAGTCAAGGCGGATTCAACTGGTCGTCGCAACACCTTCCTGATCATGGAGGTGTCAGATGGCAAGACGTCAGCAGCAGGCAGATCGGGCGATTCGACCGGCGATGCGTTCACCGGGTCGGCCTGCGCCGCCCGGAGACGTGGAGCGCAAGTTCTGGCAACTGATCGCCGGCGGGATGGGCAGCGAATTGTCTGCGGTCGCGGTTGGTGTGTCGGCTCCGGTCAGATCGCGTTGGTTCCGGCACGGTGGCGGGATGCCACCTCTGAGTCTGGCCGAGCCGACCGGTCGTTATCTGTCGTTCGCGGAGCGTGAGGAGTTGGCTCTGCTGCGAGCGCAGGGCCTCGGAGTCCGCGCGATTGCGCGGGCAATGACGCGGGATCCGGGCACCATATCGCGGGAGCTGCGGCGGAACGCAGCGACCCGTGGCGGGAAGCTCAACTACCGGGCCTCGGTTGCGAAGTGGAAGGCGGAGGCTGCTGCGAAACGGCCCAAGCCGGCGAAGTTGATCACAAATCCGCGGCTGAAAGAGTATGTGCAACAACGCCTCAGCGGTCAGCTGCAACGCCCGGACGGGACCGTCGCACCTGGTCCCAAAACCTGCCGTCGGTGTCGACGGCGCCGGCCAGCCGTCCGGCGACGCGGGCTTCCTCGACCTCGTCATCCTGGATGTGCGCCGACCAGGGCACGTGCGTCTCGGTGATCAGGTCGAGTCCTTCGGCCTGGATCGGCGGCGGCGCGTTGCTGCTGCTCGTGCTCCACCAGCATCGCGGTGCTGCACGCCCCGCCTGCACCGCCGTTCCCGGATTCGCTGCGCGGCACGACGGTCCTGCACCTGGCGGTCGCCGCAAGCCGCGGCGCCGCCGGCGCGCGGCCGTTGCTCGACGCAGTCCGCGCTGCCGCTGTTCCGGCCGTCGACACGTGGGGAGCGTCGGATGCGGCTCGGCTCGCGCAGATCCATCTGGATCCCCCGAGCGCCACTCCGGCACTCGGTGACGCCCGCTGGCTCACCGCCGGCACGCCCGGGCGTGCGGGCGACATCCTGTCCACGGCAGTGGCCGACGATTCACCCGTGGTGATGCTGGAGATCCGCGGTGTCGGCAGCGACGCCGCTGCGCGACCCGGCGCACAGACCACCGGTGCGGGCCCGTTCATCGTGCACGGCGTCGCCCCGCTGCGGGCACCCGAGGCGCGGCCGGGTATCGCGCACGCCTTCGACGAACTACGCCGCATCGTCGAACCGGTCGATGCGGGGTACAGCGTCGGATCCTGGGTGGAGGGGGCGACCTCGGTCCCTGACGCCCTGCCCGTTCCGATCCGGCGACAGGTCGCGGCCACCGCCGACGCGGTGGACCCGACCGGCATCATCCACCGGTATCGCTTCCTGACCTGATCCGGTCGCGGCTACCGGGGGGCGAGACCGTCGAGGTAGTGGCCGAGCAGGCGGCGGCAGACGGTGTCCCAGGCGCGGTCCGGCTCCCGCGGCTGGGCCAGCATCGCTCCGAACACCACGATGTCCCGCGCGGTCAGGTCGGCCTTGAGCGTGCCGTCCTTCCGTCCTCGCTCCAGCACCCGCTCGAGGACCTTCTCGACCTCCGACCGCAGCGCACCCGTGGCAGGTGCGGTGACCGGGGGGCCACCATGCAGCGGCAGCACCAACTCGTTGCGCTGGGAGATGGCCGCGTCCACGAACCGGCGCAGCACCTCGACCGGCGAGCTTCCGAGCCGTTCGGCCTCACGGGCATTGGCCAGCACCCGCTCGAACGAGTCGTGGGTCAGCCGGCGCAGCAGGTCCTCCCGCGTCGGGAAGTGCCGGTAGAACGTGCCGATACCGACTCCGGCGTCGGCGGCGATGGTGCTGAGCGGAACCTTGAGGCCGTCGCGGTGGATCGCCGCCGTCGCCGCCTGCAACAGGACCGCTTCGTTGCGCTGGGCGTCGCTGCGCCTCACGACGACAGCGACAGGAGTACTGCGTCGGCCGGCCACGACCCCATTGAACCGCCCCGAGTGCGGTCATGCCAGAAATACGGACGAAATCCTCCGCACCGAGGACGGCCGATGACCGGTGGTCACCGCCGCGGACGCCACCACGATGCATGCTGCTCGCACTCCTGCGTGGCACCGTCGAAGGCTCCCGCAGGTCCATTCCGCAGCTGCGCTCATCCTCGCGCCACACCGATCGGCGGTTCGGTGCCAGTGGCCAGCTGGTCGCGATGGAAGGCGGCCGCAGCGTCGATCAGATGGGACAGCTCGTCGCGGGTGGCGATGAGTTCGGCGATCTGGCCGCTGATGCGGGTGAACTCGCGGTCCATCAGGTCCACGGTGTGGCGGGTGATCTCCCGCGAAGGGGCGTCCACGCAGGGCAACAACGAGGCGATCGTCGAGCTGGACAGTCCCGCGCTGTAGAACTGGCGGAGCAGCCGTACCCGCGCCGGGGCATCGGTGCTGTAGGTCCGCTGGTCACCGGCGGTCCGCTGGGCGTGCAACAGGCCCTGCTCTTCGTAGTAGCGCAGAGAACGCACGCTCGCGCCGGTCTGCCGTGCCAACTCGCCGATGCGCACCGTGACTCCGATCATAGTTCCTACTCCTGACGTCAGTGTCAGGTCCTAGCGTCGAGGGTAGCGCCAACTGACGCCGACACTCGTACCGGTAGGAGAAATTGATGAACATCGAAGGATCAGTGGCACTGGTCACCGGAGCCAACCGCGGATTGGGTCGCCACTTCGCCGAGCAGTTGCTCGAACGTGGAGCGGCGAAGGTTTACGCGACCGCCCGCAAGCCGGAGTCGATCACCACCCCTGGGATCGAGTTCCTCACGGTGGATCTGCTCGACCAGGCCACCATTGACGCGGCCGCAGCCGCAGCGGGTGATGTGACCTTGCTGATCAACAATGCCGGTGTCTCGACCGGCGAGAACCTCATCCGTGGTGAGCTGTCCGAAATTCGCCGGGAGATGGACACCCACTTCTTCGGCACCCTCGCCATGACGCGTGCCTTCGCCGACATCCTCGCCCGCAACGGCGGCGGCGCGGTCATCAACGTCCTCTCAGCGTTGTCCTGGTTCTCCTGGAACGGAGCGACCTCGTATTCCGCGGCCAAGGCCGCCGAATGGGGCCTGACCAATGGCACCCGGGTGGAGCTCACCGAGCAGGGCACCCAGGTGCTCGGAGTGCATCTGGGTGCAGCGGACACCGACATGATGTCCGGCTACGAGGGCCCGCTGCTGGCTCCGGCCGATGTGGTCCGCGCTGCTCTGGACGGGCTGGCAGCCGGGTCGGTCGAGGTCGTCGTGGACGAGTGGAGCCGCACGGTGAAGGCGTCCCTGGCCGAAGATCCCGCAGCGTTCTACGCCCAGGTCGCCGCCATGAACACCTGAGGATCATCACGCTGATCCCGACCGCTCCGCCCACCACGTGGCCTCGCCTGGTTGCCCAGCCCGGTCGAGGCCCGCCGCTGGCTCACCGGTCGGCGCCCGCCGTTCCCACATAGGCGGCCAGGTGCTGACCGGTGAGGGTGGACCGGTCGGCGATCAGCGCCGCCGGGGTGCCTTCGAACACCACCTGCCCGCCGTCGTGCCCAGCGCCCGGCCCGAGGTCGATGATCCAGTCGGCGTGCGCCATCACTGCCTGGTGGTGCTCGATCACGATCACCGACTTCCCGGAGTCCACCAATCGGTCCAGCATCGCCAGCAAATTCTGCACGTCGGCCAGGTGCAGTCCGGTGCTCGGCTCGTCGAGCACGTAGATGTCGCCCTTGTCGGCCATCTGGGTGGCCAGCTTCAGGCGCTGGCGCTCGCCGCCCGACAGCGTGGTGAGCGGTTGCCCGAGGGTGACGTAGCCGAGCCCGACGTCGACCAGTCGTTCCAGGATCTTGTGTGCCGCAGGGGTTTTCGCCTCTCCATCGGCGAAGAACTCGACAGCGGTGGACACCGGCATGGCCAGCACTTCGCTGATGTCCTTGCCGCCCAGGTGGTGCTCGAGCACCGAGGCGTCGAAGCGCTTGCCGTCGCACTGTTCGCAGGTGCTGGCAACGCTCGCCATCATGCCGAGGTCGGTGAACACCACCCCGGCACCGTTGCAGGTGGGGCAGGCGCCCTCGGAGTTGGAGCTGAACAGTGCCGGCTTCACGCCGTTCGCCTTCGCGAACGCCTTGCGGATCGGCTCCAGCAGACCGGTGTAGGTCGCCGGGTTGCTCCGCCGGGAGCCCTTGATCGCGGCCTGGTCGACGGTCACCACCCCGTCCAGACCTGCCACCGAGCCGTTGATCAGCGAGCTCTTGCCGGAACCCGCGACACCGGTCAGCACCACCAGCACCCCCAGTGGGATGTCGACGTCCACGGCCTGCAGGTTGTTCTCGTCGGCCCCGCGGACCTGCAGTGCACCATCGGATTCCCGGACCTCGCTCTTGAGCTGGGCCCGGTCGTCGAAGTGCCGGCCGGTCAGCGTGTCGCTGGTCCGCAGCCCCTCGACGTCGCCCTCGAACACCACCTCACCACCCGCGGTCCCGGCGAGCGGACCCAGGTCGACGACGTGGTCGGCGATCGCGATCGTCTCGGGCTTGTGCTCCACCACCAGCACGGTGTTCCCCTTGTCCCGCAGCTGGATCAGCAGCTGGTTCATCCGATCGATGTCGTGCGGGTGCAGGCCGATCGTGGGTTCGTCGAACACGTAGGTGACGTCCGTCAGCGGGGATCCCAGGTGCCGGATCATCTTGGTGCGCTGGGACTCTCCCCCCGACAACGTGCCGGTCGAGCGGTCGAGCGACAAATATCCCAGACCGATGTCGACGAAGGAGTCCAGGGTGTCGCCGAGGGCGTCCAGCAGCGGCGTGACGAGGGGTTCGTCCAACGCGCGGATCCAGGCGGCGAGGTCGGTGATCTGCATGGCCGAGGCATCAGCGATGTTGCTGCCCTTGATCTTCGACTTCCTGGCGTGTTCAGCGAGCCGGGTACCGGCGCACTCGGGGCAGGTCTGGAAGGTGATGGCCCGCTCGACGAAGGCCCGGATGTGCGGCTGCATCGCCTCGACATCCTTGGCCAGGAAGGACTTCTGGATGGCCGGAACCAGACCGGAGTAGGTCAGGTTGATGCCCTCGACCTTGATCTTGGTCGGTTCCCGGTACAGCAGGTCCTGCATTTCCTTCTTGGTGTACTTGCGGATCGGCTTGTCGGGATCGAAGTAGCCGCAGCCGCGGAAGATCCGCCCGAACCAGCCCTCCATCGAGTAACCGGGGATGGTGAGGGCGCCTTCGTTGAGCGACTTGGAGTCGTCGTACAGAGCGGTGAGATCGAAGTCGGTGACGGCGCCGCGGCCCTCGCAGCGCGGGCACATGCCGCCGGTGATGCTGAACGATCTGCGCTCCTTGACCGTCTGGCCCGCCTTCTGGGTGGTGACGGCCCCCGAGCCGCTGATCGAGGCGACGTTGAAGGAGAACGCCTGGGGCGGACCGACATGCGGGGTGCCGAGCCGCGAGAAGACGATCCGCAGCATCGCACCGGCATCGGTGGCGGTGCCGACGGTCGAGCGCGGGTTCGCGCCCATCCGCTCCTGGTCGACGATGATGGCGGTGGTGAGTCCGTCGAGCAGATCGACGTCCGGCCGGGCCGGCGTCGGCATGAAGTTCTGCAGGAACGCACTGTAGGTCTCGTTGATCAGCCGCTGGGACTCGGCGGCGATGGTGCCGAACACCAGCGAGCTCTTGCCGGATCCGGACACCCCGGTAAAGACCGTCAGCCGGCGTTTGGGGATGACGACGCTGATGTTCTTGAGGTTGTTCTCCCGCGCCCCCTGCACCCGGATCAGATCGTGACTGTCGGCGGCGTGCGACGTGGTGGACTTCGTGCTCACTGGGACTCCCTGGGCAGGCGCCCCCGGACGTCGGCGCTGCTCAACGCTAACGGATGCCTGCGTGAGCTCAGCGGTGTTCCTGCAGCCGGATGAGGTTCCCGGCCGGATCGCGCAGCGCACAGTCCCGGATGCCGTAGGGCTGGTCGATCGGTTCCTGCACGATCTCGACGCCGGCGGCCTCGAGCTGCGCGAACGTCGCGTCCAGATCGGTGGTGCCGAACACGATGGCGGCGAACGACCCCTTGGCCATCATTTCCTCGATGGTGCCTTTCTCGGTGTCCGTCAGCCCGGGGTCGACTGCGGGCGGAGTCAGCACGATGGCGGTGTTCTGGCCGGGCGGGCCGACGGTGATCCAGCGCATGGTGCCCTGGCCGACGTCGAGCCGGACCTCGAATCCGAGGGCGTCCCGGTAGAAGCGCAGTGACGCATCGGGATCGGTGTGCGGGAGGAAGCTGGAGGCGATGGTGATGTCCATGCCGCTCACGCTAGTTCCGACGACAGCGCTGGGCCTTCTTGATTCCTGACCGGTCTCGTGACCTGCTTCGTGATGCAGGACGGCGCCTCGGCGCTCCCGCCCACCGAAGCAGCACGGTAGGCGCTCGGCGACATCCCGACCAATTCGGAGAACCGGGTGCTGAAGGTGCCGAGTGAGTTGCAGCCCACCGAGAAACAGATCTCGGTGACGCTCATCGTGGTGCCGCGGAGCAGGGACATCGCACGTTCGATCCGGCGGGTCATCAGGTAGGAGTAGGGCGACTCCCCGTAGGCGAGTTTGAACTGTCTGCTCAGGTGCCCCGCCGACAGGTGGACGCCCCTGGCCAGCGCCTCCACGTCCAGTGGCTGGGCATAGTCCCGATCCATCCGGTCGCGCACCTTGCGCAGCAGCACGAGCTCGCGCAGCTGCTGCGCGCGTGCCGCATCGGTGGCCATGGGTCCGACTCTGCCACGTGACCCCAGCCGGAGTTCGAGGGTGCGCCGTGGACCGGGGCGGCCGCCAGTCCTCAGCAACTGTCTTCGACATCACGTAGAACATCACCTTCTACAACCTGTAGAACTGGAGGGACAACACGGCCGGACCGGCAGCGAGGGGTCAACGATGGACGTTCTCGACATCGCACGGTGGCAGTTCGGGATCACCACCGTCTACCACTTCCTGATGGTGCCGCTGACGATCGGCCTGGGCCTGCTGGTCGCTGTCATGCACACCCTCTGGGTCCGCACGGGGCGAGCCGAATGGCTGCGGATGACCCGCTTCTGGGGCCGCATCTACCTGATCAACTTCGTCCTGGGAGTGGCCACCGGCCTCGTCCAGGAGTTCCAGTTCGGACTCGCCTGGAGCGCGTACTCACGGTTCGTCGGAGACGTGTTCGGATCAGTGCTCGCGCTGGAGGCACTGCTGGCCTTCTTCCTGGAGTCGACCTTCCTCGGACTCTGGATCTTCGGCTGGGGCCGGATCCCCAAGAAGCTGCACCTGGCCGCACTGTGGGCCGCCGTCGTCGGCTCGATCGTCAGCGCGTACTTCATCATCGCCGCCAATTCCTGGATGCAGCACCCGGTCGGCGTCGTGCTGGACACCAGCAGCGGCGAGCCCCGCGCCCGCCAGGTGGACTTCCTGGCGGTGCTCACCAACAACACCGCAGTCGCCGCCTTCAGCCACGCGATCGTCGCATCGTTGCTGGTGGCGGGCTCGCTGCTGGTCGGCGTCGGCCTGTGGCACCTGCGCCGCCGGGCTCGGGCCGGCCGTCCGGTCGAGGAGGTCGACCACCAGGTGTGGCGGCGCTCCGTCCGGCTGGGCGGATGGGTCTGCGTGGCTGCGTTCGCGCTGACGGCGGTGACCGGCGACTGGCAGGGCAAGCTGATGTACCACCAGCAGCCGCTCAAGATGAGCTCGGCCGAGGCGCTGTGCACCACCGAGGCGCCGGCATCCTTCTCGCTGTTCGCCTTCGGCAAGCTGGGCAGCAACGAATGCGACGACGTGCACTCCTTCACCATCCCGTACGTGCTGTCGTTCCTGGCCCACGGCGATTTCTCCACCGCCGTCCCCGGCGTCAACGAGCTGCAGCAGCAGTACGCGCGGACCTACGGGGCCACCTACCCGGACGATGAGTCCTTCGGCGACCGGGCGGGGAAGCCGATCGACTACGCACCGGTACTGGCGGTCACCTACTGGGGATTCCGGCTGATGATCGGCATGGGCCTGATCGCCGCCCTGATGGCCGCGTATGCGCTGTGGTCGACCCGCCGTGGACGGGTGCCGATCTCGCGGATCGGGGTGTACGGCTCGCTGTTCGCCGTCGCCACCCCGTTCATCGGCAACGCCGCCGGCTGGATCTTCACCGAGATGGGCCGCCAACCCTTCGTCGTCCATCCGAACCCCGACGTGCCGGCGGCCGACCAGGTGTACTTCTTCACCGCCCAGGCCGTGTCGCCCGGGATCACCGCGGGGGAGGTGTGGACCTCGCTGATCTCTCTCGCGGTGGTCTACGGGCTGCTCGCGGTCATCGAGTTCGGGCTGATCCTGCGATTCGCGCGGCGCGGGATCACCGACGGCGACACCACCCCCAGCCCCGGGATCGGCGGCGGCAGCTCACGTCCGGACGACACCGACCAGGCGAACGACACCGGCACCGGCACCGATACCCCGCGGGACAACGACGCCGACGCGTCGGACGACGTCCTGCAGTTCGCCTACTGATTCAGGAGATCACCATGGAACTGACGACCCTGTGGTTCGTCGCCGTCGCCGTGCTGTGGACGGGGTTCCTGCTGCTGGAGGGGTTCGACTTCGGGGTGGCGATCCTGCTCCCCGTGCTCGGCCGTACCCGCGCGGACCGGCACCTGATGTTGCGCACCATCGGCCCGGTGTGGGACGGCAACGAGGTCTGGTTGGTGACGGCCGTCGGCGCCGTCTTCGCGGCGTTCCCCGGCTGGTATGCCACCTGGCTGCCGTCGATGTATCTGCCGTTCGTCATCGTCCTGCTGGGGTTGATCGTCCGCGCCGTCGCCTTCGAGTGGCGGCACTCCAGCCACGACCCCCGCTGGGACGACGCCTGGACCCGCGTCATCACCACGGGCTCGCTGGTCGCCGCCGCCGGCATCGGGGCGGCCCTGGGCGCGACCACCCTCGGCCTGCCCGTCGGGGCGAACGGGGTGCGGGTCGGCGGGGCGTTCTCCGGCTGGTCGTGGCCGGCGCTGCTGGGAGCAATCGCCGTGACGGCCTATTCCGCAGTGCACGGCGCGATCTTCCTGGCACTCAAGACCGACGGTGAGTTGCGGCTGCGGGCGCGGACGTTCGCCCGCCGCTGGGTGCTGGTGGCGTCGGTCCCGCTGCTGGCCTGGGCCGGGTTCGTCCAGCTGCGCTCGGGCACGATGCTGACCGGGATCATCGCTCTGGTTGCCGCGGCTTCGGTGGTGGTGGCCTGGACCCGACTGCGGTCCGGTCGGGAGGGGCAGGCGTTCGCTGCCTGGGCGACGGTCCTGATCGCCTGTGCCGCAACGATCTTCGCGGCCGCGTTCCCCGTCCTGCTGCCCTCGACCATTGATCCGGCCTTCGACGTGCTGGTCGGTGACGCGGCGGTCAGCCACTACACGCTCACGGTGATGACCTGGGTCGCCGGATTCGGATTGCCCGTGGTGATCGGTTACCAGGCGTGGACCTACTGGGTGTTCCGCCGACGCTTGGTCGCCGAGCCGGTGCACGCTGCGGAGCCGGCCGCGGCATGAGCGACGGCACGGCCCGGGGTCCGCTCGCCCCGCTCGACGGGGTCCCCGGGGTCCGAGCGATGCTGGTCCGCGGGGCCGTCGTCGCGCTCGTCCAGACGATCGGGGTCGTCGCGCTCGCAGCCGGTCTCGCGTCCGCGATCGCCCGGATCGTGCACGGCTCGTCGCCGCTGACACCACTGCTGTTGGCCGCCGCCGGCGCCCTGCTGCGGGCAGCGGCCGGCACGCTCGGCGAGATCGTCGCCGCCCGCGATGCCCGCCGCGCGGAGGACGCGCTCCGCCGCCACCTGCTGCAGCACTTCGCCGGATCCCCGGCGGCGGTGACCGCGGCCGGTGGCTCCGGACCGGCGGCAGTGCTGGTCACCACCCGGCTGTACGAGCTGGGCCCGGCGCTGGCCGGCTACCTGCCGGCCTTGGCCCAGACTCTCGTCGTACCCCCGGTCTTGCTGCTCGTGCTGGCCAGCGCCGATCTGCTGTCCGCGGCGCTCGTCGCCGTGACCCTGCCCATGGTGCCGCTGTTCATGGTGCTGGTCGGGAAGTTCACCGCCGACCGGACCGCGGCTGCGGCCCGCACGCTGGACCGGATCGCCGGGTACGTCGCCGAACTGGTGCGCGGGCTCCCGGTGCTGACCGGGCTGGGGCGGGCGGCCGATCAGGCCGCGGCGCTGGGCACGTTGGGTGAGCGGTACCGGCGGACGACGATGGCGACGCTCCGGCTGGCGTTCCTGTCGGCCCTGGTGCTCGAACTGATCGCCACGTTGTCGGTGGCGCTGGTCGCGGTCACGGTCGGGCTCCGGCTGCTGGAAGGACACCTCACGCTGGCGGTCGGGTTGACCGTGCTGCTGCTGGCTCCCGAGGCCTTCGCACCACTGCGGGCTCTCGGGGCGGCCTTCCATGCAAGCGCCGACGCCGGCCAGGCCGCTGCCGATGCCCGCGCAGTGCTGGCTGTCCCGATCACGCCGACGCTCGGGGGGACACCCCCCGAGTTCCCCCCGAGAAGGACAATTGCGACCGGACACCCTCGGGGCCACGACCCGTTGAGCGCGGAGGGTGGAGCTGCTGGGTCCTTGAAGCTGCTCACCGTCTCGGAGCTCGCGGTGTCCTACCCCGGCCGGCGTAGGGCAGCACTGCCCAGCACCTCCTTCCAGGTCCGACCCGGCGAGGTGGTCGCCCTGACCGGGCCGTCCGGCTGCGGGAAGTCCACCGTGCTGAGCGCCCTGGCCGGCGTGCTCCCTGCCGACGCGGTCGTCGATGGCACGGTCTCCGGGATACCCGCCCTGGTGGCCGCGGCACCGCAGCACCCGCGCACCACCGGGGACACCGTCACCCGGGAGTTGCTCCGCCACTCGGCTCCTTCGACTGAAATACCTCGTGCTGCAGGCACTTCTATCCGCAGCGCGGTCGCAACGTCGCTCGTCCGGGTGGGGGCGGCCCACCTGGCCGATCGCCGCTGCAGCTCCCTGTCGCCGGGTGAGCTGCAGCGGGTCGCGGTGGCCCGAGCACTGCTCCGGGTGGAGCTGGGTGCCACCCTCGTGCTGCTCGACGAACCCACCGCACACCTGGACGCCGCGTCGGCCGACCGGCTGGTCCGGGTGGTGGACCGGATGCGGGCACACGCCGCCGTCGTACTCGTCACCCACGATCCGGGTCTGCTGCGGTTGGCCGATCGGGTGATCGACGTACCCGGTGCGCTGCCAGGACCCGGCGCCGACGCAGCAGTTGCTTCGAACGGTGACGGAACCCGCTCCGACCGCGCAGGATCCGTAGGCCGATCGACCCCGACCGCTGCGTCAGCCGACGATTCCGAGGATGCACGCGCAGTCGACACCCCGCCCAGGGTCCGGGTGGTGCGCACGGAAGGCCTGGGACTGCCGCGTCGCGCACTGGTACTCGCCGTGACCGCGGGCACCCTGACCAGCCTGGCCGGGGTGGCACTCACTGCGTTGTCGGGCTGGTTGGTGGTGCGCGCCGCCGAACTGCCACCCGTCCTGACCCTGCTCTTGGCCATCGTCGGGGTGCGCGCCTGCGGGTTGGGTCGGGCCGTCCTGCGCTGGTGGGAACGACTGGCGGTGCACGAGGCGGCCCTGACGCTGGCCGAACGCACCCGGGTCCGGGTGTGGTCCGCCCTGGCCGAACAGGGGATCGCCGCCGAACGGACGCCGGGGCGAGCCCTGGGCCGGATCGTCGGCGACGTCGGCCTGCTGCAGGACCTGTCGGTACGGGTGCTGACACCACCGCTGGTGGCGGCCGCGACGGTCGGAATCAGTACCGGCGCCCTGGCGCTGCTGGCCCCGCCGGTGGCCGGAGCGGTCCTGGCGATGGTGCTGTGCGGCATCGGAGCGATCGCCCTGCTGTACCGCCGGGTCGACGCGGGCGCCGAACGCGCAGCAGCCACCCAGCGGGTGCGCACCCTCCGAGAGTGCGCCGCGGTGCTGGACGGCGCCGGCGATCTGCGCGTGCACGGGGTCGCGAGCGCCGCCTTCGATGAGCTGCGCACACTCGTCGACGAGCAGGGTGCTGCCCGGCGCATCGGGGTACGGGCGGGCGCGCTCAGCTCCGGGGTGATCTCCCTGGTCACCGGGCTGGCTGCGGTGGTGGCCGCAACGCTGGCCTGGTCGGGAGGACTGACCGGCCCGGTGGTCGCCGTCCTGACGCTCACCCCGCTGGCGCTGCTCGAGCCGCTCACCGGGCTGGCTGGTGCCCTGCACCGCCGGGGCTCCTGGCGCGACGTCCGGTCCCGGATCGACGCGGTGCTCACCGCACCGGTGGCAGCCGAGCCGGCGCATCCCGTTCCGGCTCCGGAGCCGGTGACCGCGCTGACGGCGCACGAGCTGTCGGCGGGTTGGCCGATGGGACCCGACGTGCTGCGCCGCGTCGATCTCGACGCCTCCGTGGATGGCTGGCTGCTGGTCAGGGGTCCGTCGGGGAGCGGTAAGTCGACGCTGTTGGCCGTGCTGCTGGCCTCGCTGCGGCCGAGCGCGGGTGACTACCGACTGTGCGGGGCGCGCGGCCCGGTGTCCGCCGACCGGATCCGGGGTGACGACGTGCGCGCGGCGATGGCCTGGCTACCCCAGGAGTCGCATGTCTTCGCCTCCTCGCTGCGGTCCAATCTGGCCGTTGCCCGGCCCCGGGGCGAGGTCTGCGATGCGGACATCACCGCGGCCATGGCCGCCGCCGGACTGGGGCGGTTCCTGGCCGACCTGCCGGCCGGACTCGACACCCCGGTGGGCTCCGGCGGGTCGTCCCTCTCGGGTGGCGAGCGTCGCCGCGTGGCTGCCGCCAGGGCTTTGCTGGCGGACCGGGACGTCGTCCTGCTGGACGAGCCGACGGCTCACCTGGACGCACCGACCGCCCGGGCCCTGGTGCGTGATCTGCGGACAGCGCTGGCCGGCCGGGTCGTGGTCTGCGTGACGCACGACGACGAACTCGCGGCTCCCGGAGACACCACACTGCACCTGCAGCAGGTGGCGCTCACGGTGTGATCTGTCGTTGTGTCCGAACAGTTTTCAGGGTGTACTGCGCCGGCGGCCTGAGCCTGGTCGAGGGACAACTCCCCGGGGCCGGCTCAGCTCGGTGCGATCGGATCCCCAGAACGTCGACACTCGGCAGTGATGCCAGAGCGCCGGGGTGGGGCAGTCCCGATCAGGTGACCCGGTACGCCCGCAGGAACGTCTCGAGACCCGTGAGCACGGACGAACGCACCACCGAATCGGCCACTGGCTGGGTGCCCAGTGCGGTCAGGTCGGGAAGATCCACGTGGATGAGCGCGCAGAACTGCTTGGCGGCCAGTACGGGGTCTGAGACCTTGAGCAGACCGGCGTTGCCCAACATGGCCAGCCGCCCCGCCAGTGCCTGGATGATGGGTTCGTAGCCTGCTGCCCTGACTGTTCTGAAGACGCTCGGGTCACGGCCCACCTCGGCATTGACCAGGCGATTGAGAGCGCTCGCGCATTCACTGCGCTGGCAGCCCGAGAGTTCGAGGGCCAGCTTCTCCAGGCCGGAACGCCAGGTGGCCGGCCGCATGTCGAGCGCATGCACCGCCGTCAACGAGTCGGCGTTGAGCGTCCGGGCCGAGTCGGCGACGGATTCCCTGAACAGCTGTTCCTTACTTCCGAAGTGGCTGTAGATCGTCGGCTTGGACACCCCCGCCGCGGCAGCGATCGCGTCGATGCTGGAGCGCTCGTACCCGAACTCGCCGAACACCGGAGCCGCCGCGGCGAGAATGCTGCGGCGCTTGTCGATGCTCACCCGGCGCGCGCTCACTGTGACCATGGTTGAATCATACGGGACTTGATCAAACTACACCGTACAGTTAAGTTCACTCTCATGAGAGTCAACGAACAGGATCTGCGTCGAGCCGACAGCCTGGATCGGAGCACCAAGGTGCTCATCTCAGTGCTGGGGGCGGCTGCATTCGTCGCCGTGCTCGACGGAACTGCAGTCACCGCTTCCCTCGAGGTGCTCCGCGAATCCTTCGCCACGGACATCGCCACCATCGTGTGGGTCACCTCCGGGTATCTGGTGGCCGCGGGCGCCGCACTGCCTCTCGTGGGTTGGGCGAGTGATCGATACGGTGGCCGGACCGTGTTCCTCGTCGGTCTCGGGATGTTCGTCGCAGGATCACTGCTCACCGGTGCGGCCTGGGATGTCGCCAGCCTGGTCGCCTTCCGGGTGATCCAGGGATTCGGCGGCGGCTTGCTGGAGCCGGCCGCGCTTGCTGTGGCCGCTGCCCTGGCACCGCGGAGCCAGGTGGGTCGGGTGATGGGTCGGTTCTCCCTGATCATCAACATCGCCCCGGTGGTGGGTCCGTTGCTGGGAACCCTGTTGGCGGACAACGGGTTGTGGCGCCTGACTTTCTTGATCAATCTCCCGCTGGGTGTTCTCATCCTGTTGGCCGCACTCCGATGGGTGCCGGCGCCCGCCCGCGCCGTGGCGGAGGGTCCTCCGTCCGCGCCGGACATCCGCGGGATGGTGTTGCTGTCCAGCGGGTTCGTCGCTGTGCTGTGGGTCGTCAACCGATCGGCGGACGGATCCGCAGCTGCTCAGGTCATCGTCGGTGCCTTCGGTGCGATGGTGCTCGTCGGGTACGTGGTCCACGCCTTGACGACCACCCGGTCTCCGGTGCTCGATCTACGACTGTTGAGCACGCCGTCCTTCGCGGCTGCGCTGGTCGGGATGGCCGGCGTCGGCTTCCTCATGTACTCGCAGCTGACGATCTACCCCCTGCTCGCCGAGAGTCGTTTCCAGCTCACCGGACTCGGTCGCGGGTTGCTCACGGCAGCGCTCGGGCTCGGTCTCATCGTCTCGATGTCGAACGCCGGGAGCTGGAGCGACCGGATCGGGCCCCGGCGCATCGTGACCGTCGGCGGGTTGATCACGACGGTCGGCTTCGGAGTACTTGCGATCACCGCCCACTTGCTCCCGCTGTGGGCGTCGATGACCGTCACCCTCGTGGTCGGGCTCGGATTCGGCAGCGTCGCTTCACCCATGTTCGCCAGCGTCTACCGCATTCTTCCGCAGGCCAGGATCGCCCAAGGAACAACGGCCCTGTTCATCGTCGTGCAATTGTTCGCGTCGGCGGGCGTCACGGTGATGGGTCTGCTCATCGGTCCGGACGGAGCGCCGCCGTTCGCGACGGTCTTCGCCATCCTGGCGGCCACCGCACTCGCCATCGCCGTGAACGCCCTGCGCCTACCGGGTCGTCCCTCCACCGAGTGAGCCTCGTTGCCGGCCGGGAGGGTCGGCGACAACGGCACCCCTCGGACGGACTCTCCGCCGCCCCGGTAGAGCCCGGCCAGACGGCGGAACTGGGCGGGGTCGGAGAGCACGTCGGTGTTGTCGACGACCTGGTCGATCGAGCCGATGCGGGGCCATTCCTGCAGCGTCGGGTCGGTGACGGACCCGTGCAGCGCTTCGGCCACGGTGTCGGCCATGGCCAGCAGCCACCGCCAGAGTTGGTCGGGGTACCAGGCGAGTTGCTCCGTACTGCTGTCAGCGGCAGGACGTCGACCCAGGATCGAGGCGCGACACGGTCATGGCCGAATCGCACGGGGATGCTGCGGAACGTCTCGGGGAGGGGGAGCACGACGTCGAGCTCATCAGTGAAGATCTGCAGTCGCGGGCCCCAGCCGTGGTCGGTCGAGCGTGAAGTGTCGTACCCCAACACGTCGGATCCCCATCCCAGCAGCGCCGCGCAGTGGACGACACCCGTCAGCTGCGGCGCGACCACCTCTGCGTAGAACGCTGCCGACAGTTCGATTGCCGGCACGAAGGTCGCCACGACCGCGAGCCTGGTCACCCGTCAGCCGTCAGCCGTCAGCCGTGTTGTACCTCGACCGGGTCGACTCCATCGGCGTGCTGGGGGCGGGCGAACCGCGGCAGCAGGAACGTCAGCGCGAAGGCCACGGCGATCAGGCCGGCAGCTGCCCACATCGTCGTCTGGGCCGCGTGTCCGAACGCGCCGACCCGACCGGCGGCGTCAGCCCCGTCCAGCGCGGAGAAGAAGACCGTCCCCAGGACCGCGACACCGATCGCACCGCCGACCTGTTGGACGGCGGTGAGCGTCCCGGAGGCCGAGCCGCTCTCGTCGTCGTCGACACCGGCCAGCACGATGTCGAAGAACGGGGCCATGGTCATTCCCATCCCGATGCCGACGGCGAACAACGCCGGCGCCAACGACCAGATCCCGATGCCGTCGCCGGCCCAGCCGATGGTTGCGACGAAACCGAGAATGCCGGCGGCGATGATCGCGGAGCCGATGAGCATCAGGCGCCGACCCAGACGGGAGTTCAATGCCTGGGCGATGCCGAAACCGGCCATCATCCCGAGGGCTTGCGGGAGAGCCGTCAGACCCGCCTTCAGTGGGGAGAACCCGAGTCCCAGCTGCACGAAGAGGGTTAGCACCAGCGACGTCCCCATCAGGGTGCTGAAGAAGGCGAGGCCGGTGGCCAGCCCACCGGTGAAGGCGCGCTTGGCGAACAGACTGGGCACCACCAGGGTCGAGCGACCGGTCCGGTCCCGCCGACGCTCGACGAGGCCGAACGACACCAGTGCGACGACAGCGGCGCCCAGCATCAGGAAACACCACGCCGGCCAGCCGTGTTCGCGGCCCTGTACCAACGGGTAGACCAACAGGAACATCCCGCCGGCAGCCAGCAGCAGACCGGGCACGTCGAGCCGTAGGTCGCGGCGCGGCCGGTTGGCCGGCAGGAAACGCAGAGCGCCGACCAGCGCGAGCAGACCGATCGGGATGTTGATGGCGAAGATGGACCGCCAACCCAGCCCGAGCAGATCCGCGCTCACCAGCCAGCCGGCCAGGATCGGTCCTCCCACGGCGGACAAGCCCATGATCGGGCCGAACAGACCGAAGGCCGCTGCCACCTCACGCGGCGGGAAGACCTCCTTGATCACGCCGAGACCCTGGGGCAGCAGCATCGCGCCGAGCAGGCCCTGGACCACCCGGAACGCGATCAGCATGCCGGGCGAGGTGGCGGTCGCGCAGAGTCCGGAGGCCAGGGTGAACCCCGCCATGCCGATGAGGAACATCCGCTTGCGGCCGAACATGTCGCCCAGCCGGCCACCGATCAGCAGACCGGCCGCCATCGCCAGTGTGTAAGCAGCGGACAACCACTGGATGGAGCTCTCACTGCCGCCGATGTCGGTGATGATCGTCGGCCCGGCGATGGAGGTGACGAGCGCGTCGAGCAGGTCCATCACCTCGGCCGCGAGGACGACGCAGAGCGCGGCCCATCGCCAGCGGTAGGCGGAGTCGGCGACGGCCGGAATGCCGGGATCGTCGTTGGTGGTGGTCGAGCTCATGGCGGTCCTCCCGATTGCGAACACTGTTCGATCGACGAACAATGTTCTACGCGCGAACGCCGTTCGTTGTCAAGAACACTGTTCGTGACTGGCTAGGATCGATCCCATGAGCCCAGGAAGAACCCCGCGACGAGGCTGGGACGTGGCCCCGGGCGAATCCGGGTTCCCCTTTCCGCCGTGGCACAGTCCGACCCCCGTCGCCCGTCCGCGGGCCTCGCTGAGTCGCGAGCGGATCGTCGCGGTGGCACTGGCGATCGTCGACGCGGAGAGCACGGAGGCGGTGACGATGCGCAGGATCGCCACCGATCTCGACACCGGCGCGGCCAGCCTGTACGCCTACGTCTCCGGCAAGGACGAGGTGCTCTCCCTGGCGCACGATGCCGTCCTGGCGAACCTCCGGCTCCCTCCCGGTCCGGACGACGACTGGCGGCAGCTGGTCCGGGACTGGGCGCGCGCCACCCAGCAGCTGTACTCGGCCCACCAGGATCTGGCCCGGCTCAGTTTCGCGACGATCCCCACCAGTACTGCAGGGATGGACATCGCGGAGCGCCTGTTCGCGGCGATGGTGCGCGGTGGTGTGCCCAGCGCCCTGGCGGCCCAGTTACTGGATCGATTGGCCCTCTACATCGGCGCCGACGTCTTCGAGGGCTGGCTCTACGGACAACGTTTCCGGGCGACCGATCCTGCAGACACCCGCACCACCGAGCAACGGGCGCAGGAGTTCTTCGTATCGCTGGGCGCCTACTTCAAGCAGATGCCGGCGGATCGGTACCCGACGGTCTCTGCGCACGTCGACGACCTGATGGCGGGCGACGGCCAGGAGCGCTTCGAGTTCGGGATCGAGCTGATGATCGCCGGGGTGGACAAGCTCGCCGAGCGGATGGGCGAACCGCCACCCGAGGGGTGATCCGGTTGCGTCGCAACACTTCTCGGTGAAGCAGACCGATGACCGTCACCACGCCCTGAACACCAGGCCCCGCAAGGCCCTTGGATGGAAGACCCCAGCAGAGGCGTTCAACGAGCATCTGTTGTCACTTCAACAAGCCGGTGTTGCATCGACTGGTTGAACCCGTTCAGTTCACATCTGTGCGGTACGGCGAGCGACTCGCAGAGATCGGCGCGGTCGTCTCGGCAGGCGATCCCGTTGCGGTGACCAAGTTGATGTTGATCTTCGTCACCGCCGGCCGCCGCAACCGTCACCGCAGACCGTTCCCTCACCGGTCGTCGCCCCAGGTGCGCGGTTTTCTGGTCGGGTGTTCTGCAAGCCGTTTCAGGTTGAGCAGTTGCCGGCGCGCCATGATGAGGTCGCCGACGGATAGAAGTGGGGCCAGCCAACGGTCGCACGTGACAACGACTTTGAGTAGCAGACGGGTCGCCTCGCCGGATGGTGCGAGCACGTAGGACATCGTGGCGCCCCCGATCTGGCCGGTCAGCTGTGTCGTGGGATCAACGGTCAGGATACGCCCGGAGGGGCGACCGCAGGCGATGGTGAAGCATTGGCCGGGGGCGGGGTCGGCCAGATCGCGTAGTTCCTGCGGTGATCGGCGTCCGAGGTTGTCGATCAGATCGTAGGAATACGGGGCGAGCCTGATCTGACTGACCCACGGCCAGATGTCGTCAGGTGTGGCATGGACGGTGACGCCGCGCCAGGCCTGCAGAACGGGGGCCGAGACGACGTCGTCGCACGGATAGTGGCGGATGACCTCATCGTTGGTCACGCCCCACCGATCACCAATCACATGCTCTCCTCGTGTCGTTACTGTCCGGGGCGGATGCCGTCCGTGGTCAGGCCATGGAGTTCCGACAGACACTCGGCCGAGCGCTCAGGGGGCACGCAGACCATGCCCTGGCTGAACCCGGCTGAGCCGATCCCGAACGCCGCGTTGAAACGGTCGAGGTTGACCACTGTCAGCAGCCCGGCGATCTCGACCAGCTGCTGGTTGGAGAAGTGCTGCCGGGCGGTGGCGAAGACCAGGTCGCTGATCTGCACCGGGGTGCGCATGAAACCGACAGTGAAGTCGAGCGCGGCCTTCTCCTGGGCGGTAAACAGTTTGCTCGTGCTGTAGTGGGTTATGGCCAGCAGTTCCTCGTCGCTGAACCCGGAGTTGCGGCAGATCTGCGAGCCGAGATCGGTGCAGTACTCACAGCCGATCATCGCTGCGCCCTTGAGCTCGACCAGGTGCTGCAGGCGTTGCGGGACCGAGCTGCCCTTGCGCATTGGGCCGTTGAACTTGCCCATCGCCATCATCATCTTCGGGGAGTGAGCCCAGATCGTCATCGGCTCGAGTCCGGTGCCGGTCTGCGGTGCGCGGCCGGTGAGCTTTTCCATCATCTTCGGCCCGAACCGGTACGCCAGCTTCGTCATCAGGCTGGCCTGGCCTGCGGGGACTCCTTCGATTCGTGCCATCTGCTCTGCTCCTTGTCACATACGGTGGTTGTGTCGGGTCTACTGGACATGACCCCCGACAAGACCAAGATGTGACAGATGCGTTCGTTCGAACTTGCCCAGGGCTTCGATGGGCAGCGCTCCCGACTCACCGGCGTCGCCTTCCGGATGCTCGGCTCGCTCAGCGAGGCCGAGGACGCCGTTCAGGAGACCTGGCTTCGGCTGCAGCGCGCCGACGCCGAGTCGGTCGAGAACCTTGACGGCTGGCTGACGACCGTGATTTCCCGGATCTGCCTGAACATGCTCCGGGGTCGACGTCGCCACGACCCGCTGGATCCGGCGGGCGAGCCAATCGTGTCACTGGACACCACCGGCGACCCAGAACATCAGGCGTTGCTGGCCGACGCGGTCGGCGTTGCCCTCCAGGTTGTCTTGGCGACATTGTCCCCGGCCCAACGCTTGGCCTTTGTGCTCCATGACATGTTCTCGGTGCCGTTCGAGGTGATCGCGCCGCTGGTGGAACGCTCACCGCAGGCGACCCGGCAGCTGGCCAGCCGCGCCCGGCGCCAGGTGCACGACGCCGCACCACTGGCAGACCCGGACCCGGCGATCCAGCGGGCCGCGGTGCAGGCATACTTCGCCGCCGCCCGGCAGGGGGACATCGCCGCACTGGTCGCGGTGCTCGACCCGAGCGTCATACTGCGCGCCCACGGCCGGGATGGCGTGACCGAGCTGCGCGGCGCCGACCGCGTCGCCCGGGGCGCGGTCGCGGCACGCGCTTGGGCGTCGACGGTCCGTCCAGCCCTGATCAACGGCGCGGCCGGCGTGGTCGCGTTCGACGGGGACATCCCGTTCGCGGTCCTGGCGTTCACCGTTACCGACGGCAGGATCGTCAACGTCGACGTCTTCAACGACCGCGACCGCGTTCAGCGGCTGATCCGAACATGAAGGCGAGCCGCTCCTGATCCCTCAACCCGGCAACGGATGAGACCCGGTGGTCGCGGTCACCCCGCGTGAAGCCGGACGACCGCGGTTGCAGCCAAGAGGACGTCTTGCTCGACACCGACCGGCATTCCGGACAGGTTCACCGTCCAGCCACCGGCCGGCAGCGGCGTCAGGTCCCGCCGACCGAACAGCGCGGCACCCCAACCGGCGGCCACCCGGACCTTGCGGCCCCAAGTGGGCACCATCATCAGGTGGTAGCAGCGGTGCAACAACCAGGCGATGATGCCGCGCATCGGGATGCCGTAGATCCGGGCGACCCCTCGGTGCAGTCCGAGGCTGGCCACCGAACCGGCGTCCGGATGCCGGTAGTCGCCTGTCGACCGATTGCGGATGATGGCAAGAATGTTGCGCGCCAACCGTTTTGCCTGCCGCACCGCGTGTTGCGCGGTCGGCCCGCAGAGCGGCATGGTGGCCCCGTTGTCCCGCACCTTGGCCGCGGCAGCGAGATCCGGTACCGCGGCACCATCACCAGCCGACCAGATCCCCGGCGCACCCTGCACCTGCAGCAACGGGTTGCACTGCAGCCGACCCCTGGCATCGACCGGCACCCCGAGGGTGGCCAGCAGCGGGTTGGCCCGCACGCCCGCGGTCCAGACCACCGTGTCGGCGGCGAACTGCTTCCCATCGGACAGCGTCACCATCCCGTCCTCGAGCGAGGTCACCTGGGTGGTCAGCCGCACGGTGATGCCGGACTTGGTCAGCCGGCGCCGGGTGTATTCGCCGAGCCTCGGCGGCAGCTCGGGCATGATTTCCTCGCCGGCCTCGATCAGTTCCCAGCGCATGTCCCGCGGCTTCAGGTTGGGGTAGCGCTTGATTGCCGCCGTGGCCAGGTTCTGCAATTCGGCCACCGCCTCCACCCCGGAGTAGCCGCCGCCGATCACCACGAAGGAGAGGGCTCGCCGGAAGGTCGGCAGATTGTCGGTGTCGGCAGCCAGCGCGATCCGGGTCAGCACCCGATCCCGCAGATAGCTGGCATCGGCGAGAGTACCGAAGCCAACGGCGCTCTCAGCCAACCCGGGGATCGGCCGGGTCCGCGGCACCGCACCAGGCGCCATCACCAGCTGGTCGTACTCCTCCGAGTAGCCGGTGCCATCCGGCAGCGTCACCAGCACCGTCTTGGCCTGCCGATCGACGGTGGTCACCCGACCGGTCACCACCCTGGCGTGCGGCAGCACCTGCCGCAGCGGGATCGCCAGGTGCCGGGGCTCGACGAGACCGCCGGCCACTTCGGCCAGAAACGGTTGGTAGGTCATCACTCCGGTGGCATCGATCAGCACCACGTCCGCCTCGTCCGGCCGCAGCTTCCTGCCCAGGGTGCGGGCCACGGTGTAGCCGACGAATCCGCCGCCGACGATCACGATCCGCGGTCGGATGTGCACGGTGTGCTCATTCATTTCAGTCATCTCAGGTCTCCTGTCTCGGCGAGCTTCTCACCGCTTCCCCCCACGTTCGTCCGCCGCCGGGGGCGACGCATCGCCCGCCGGCATCGTCGGCACCGTCCCTATGGATGACGTTTTCGTCACTCCACCGCGGCGCGCCGACACCTCCGGATCGGCCCACCGATACCTGCGGATGACGGCGCACCGGCTCCGCCGCCCCTAGGGTCGAGACGTGAGTGCAGCGGCGGACGACGTGCAGCGGGTCTACCGCTGGGCCCGCGATCGCCCGTACGCGACGGACGTGGCGCTGGCGATCGCGCTGGCCGCCACCGCCGGCACCGTCTCGGTCCTCACCGTGACGGCCGACCCGCCGCCCACCGGCTACCTGCTGCTCACCCTGTCTGCCTTCGCCGTCCTGCACCTCGCGGTCTCCGGTCGACGCCGCAGGCCGGTCCCGGCGTTCGTCCTGGCCGTCGCCGGCGAGGCGGCGCTGTCCATCGTCCCGCTGCAGTCCGGCGGCGAGGGCACCGCCTACCCGGTGACGCTGCTGCCGGCCGGTCTGGCCTACCTACTCTGTGCCTACTCGGTGAGCGCCAGAGCGCCATCGCCTTGGCCGCGGATGTCGTTGCTGGTCGGGATGATCGGAACCGCTGCGGTGACGGTGCGGTTCGTCACCGCGCCGACCTTCGCAGACACCGCGCCGGGCGGCCAATGGGGCGGCACCCTGTTCGTGGTCGCTGCCCTGCTGGCGACGGTGCTGTCGATGTGGGCGCTGGGAGCATTCCGCAGGTGGCGGCTGGCGCAGATCGAGGGATTGGCAGAACGGGCCAGACGGGCGGAGCAGGACCGGGCCGACCAGGTGCGACAGGCGGCGGTGGACGAACGGGCCAGAATTGCCCGGGAGATACACGATGTGGTCGCACACTCGCTGTCGGTGATGGTCCGGCAGGCGGAGGGCGGCCGGTTTGTCGCAGCCACCGATACTGCCAAGGCCGCCGAGGTGATGCGCACCATCGCCGACATCGGCAGAGAAGCGTTGCAGGACATGCGGTCGCTGATCGGAGTCCTGCGCTCCGACAATCCCCAGGAGATGTCGCAGCCGCAACCGACCATCGACGACATCACCCAGATGGTCGACCGGGTGCGGGAGTCCGGCCTGCCGGTGTCGCTCGACGTCAGCGGCCGGTCGCGCAATCTGGACCGGGCCGCCCATCTGGCCGCCTATCGGTTGGTCCAGGAGTCGCTGACCAACGTGGTGAAACATGCCGGCGCCGGTGCCCGCGCCCAGGTCCGGATTGTTTGGGGCGAGCAGGATCTGACCCTGGAGGTCACCGACACCGGCCAGCCGCCGCCACCGACGGTCGGCTCGTCCATCCACGGTCGCGGCCATGTCGGAATGTCCGAACGGCTGACCCTGCTGGGCGGATCGCTGAGCGCTGGACCGGCCGCCGACGACGGCTACCGGGTGACCGGCCGGATTCCGTTGGTGCGCAGCAATTCGGTCGCTGTGTCCAGCACCCCTAAGACGCAGGAGTGACGAACGTGCCGAACCCCGCCGCCGTGCTCCGGGTGGTCCTGGTCGACGACCAGGAACTGGTCCGTACCGGGCTGGCGATGGTGGTGGACAGTCAGGCCGACATGCGAGTGGTCGGTCAGGCCGGAGATGGTGCGGCAGCGCTGGAATTGCTGGCCGCCACCGGCTGTGATGTGGTGTTGATGGACGTCCGGATGCCGCGGATGGACGGAGTGACGGCGACCCGGGAGTTGTTGGCCCGCAACCCGTCCGGTCCCCGGGTGGTGGTGCTGACCACCTTCGATCTGGACGAGCACGCCTTCGCAGCGCTGCAGGCCGGCGCCAGCGGCTTCCTGATCAAGGACGCGCCGGCCGAGGATGTGCTGGATGCGATCCGGGCCGTGCACTCCGGCGACGCGGTGATCGCACCGTCCACCACCCGCCGACTGCTCGAACACGTGGTGCCGACGCTCGACCTGGACATGGCCGACCCGACTGAACTGCCCGACATCGCTCAGCTCACCGACCGGGAGCGTGAGGTGATGCTGCTGATCGCTCGCGGTCTGAGCAACACCGAGATCGGCACCCAGTTGTTCCTGGCCGAGCCGACGATCAAGACGCACGTCGGACGGCTGTTGGCCAAACTCGGTCTGCGGGACCGAGTTCAGGTCGTCATCCGCGCCTACGAGACTGGCCTGGTACGGCGCGGCCGGGACTGACCGGTCCTGCGGCACCACCGCTTCCAGCATTGTGCGTCGAAAACGCGATTCTTGCCAGCGCGCTGTCGGCCCAGGTCGTCGAAGCGCAGGTCGTACGTCGCGGTCGGGAGCGTGAGCCCCTTGAGTGGCAGCCGACCCCTCCGGGGTGCCGTCGCATCGTGAGGAACCAGGACAACCATCTCGTCCCGCCCGATGCCGTGCGCGACCACGTGACGGGCAGCGCCAACTGTTCGGCGATCGAGACCACCGCTGCATCGAGGGTTCCTTCGGCAACGGACGGCGCCCCCCGCCGTGCACTGCTGGCCGGGCAGCTGATGGTTGTCGAGAGCACGACCGCTGTCGGCATGCTGATCGGCGGGGTCGTCATCGCCGGCCTCGGTGTCCAGCCGACGCTCGTGGCTGCCGGAGTCGTGCTGATGGTGGCCGCCGTCGTGGGTACGGGATCTCGCGCTCCCGACGCTGACTAGAGTGCAGGGATGGGGAAGATCCACGAGAGCATCGACGGCCGGCTGCGGGAGTTCATCGAGCGGCAGCGGATGTTCTTCGTCGCCACCGCACCCACCGGCGACGGGCGGGTCAATGTGTCCCCCAAGGGGATCGGGGGCACCTTCAAGATCCTGGACGAGCACACGGTCGCCTATCTCGACATCACCGCCAGTGGCGCCGAGACGATCGCCCACCTCCGGCAGAACGGCCGGATCACGCTGATGTTCTGTGCCCTCGAGGGGCCGCCGAACATCGTCCGGCTGCACGGGCACGGCCGGTTCGTCACGCTCTACGACCCCGAGTTCGCGGAACACGCCAAGTACTTCGACGACGTCCCCGGCGCCCGGGCCATCGTCGTGGTCGACGTCGAACGGGTCTCGGACTCCTGTGGTTACGGCATCCCGTTGATGGAGTACGCGGGTGAACGGGACCTGTTGCCGCAGTACATGGAACGCAAGGGCGTCGAGGGCGTGGCCGACTACCGCCGGAAGAAGAACTCCACCAGCATCGACGGCCTGCCCGCTTTCGACTACGACCCCGTGCCAGCACCCCACTGAGGTTCGCGAGCCGGGTCGAGGCGAGCCGCGTCGTACCGAGCAACTACCGGGGACCGCCGCACCTGCACCGGCCGACCGTGGGTCACCTGCTGCCGGGATCCCGTCGGAAGACCGGCGCCAGCACCCGCAGGCCCAGGATGGCTGCGAGCAGCAGCAACAGATAGCCGATCAGCTCGAACAGACCGATGGTCGGTGTCACCATCGGGCCGCCGTCGATGGACAGCAGTACCACCGACATGATCCCGGTGGTCGCCGCGATGAGGGCCAGCAGCACCTGGTGCACGATCGAGGAGATGAACGCGCGATCGCGTTCGTCCGCCAGCGGCCGCACGGACATGGTGAACCGGCCGTGCTCGGCGGCCGCGACGATCCGCTCCACCCGGCGCGGGAGCCGGCGCAGCAGGGGTGTCAGTGCCACCAGCTCCTGCAGCGCGGCGTCCTTGAGGGACTCCGGCTCGAGGCGTGTCGAGGCCAGTTCCGTTGCCGCGGAACGGGTTTCGGTGACCAGATCGAAGCCGGGGTCCAGGTCCACCAACGTCCCTTCGACGGTGGCCAGCGCCCGGAACACCGCAGCGATCTCCACCGGCACTGCCAACCTGTGCGCGGCAACCACCCGGAACAGTTGACCGAACATCTGGGCTCCGCCGGCGCCCGCACCTGCGCTTCCGCCGACCACGTACCGGGCAAGGAAGCGTCCGAGGTCCCTCTCGAGCGACTCGGTGTCGATGTCCTCGGGTCGCGGCACCAGTTCCAGCAGTGCGTCCGAGACGGCCAGCGGATCCGCCGCATCGACGCCCCGCAGCAACCGCTGCAGGGTCTCGCGCAGCGTCCTGTCCAGTCGGCCGACGGAACCAAGATCGAGCAGACCGATCCGGCCGTCGTCGAGTACCAGGATGTTGCCGGGGTGCGGGTCGGCGTGGAACAACCCGTCCACCAGCACCTGGCCGACGAGGAACCGCAGCACTGTCCTGGCCACGACCGGTCGGTCGATGTCTGCACCGGCGTCGGCGAGTCGGCGCCCGTCCAGCCGCTGCATCACCAGCACGCTGCGATCGGACAGGTGGGGAACGACCGCCGGCACCACCACCGACGGTGTCCGGCGGGCGGTCTCCGCAGCAGCCACCGACACCAGGTTCGCGGCCTCCACCCGGAAGTCGAGCTCCTCGCGGAGCGCAGTGGCCATGCCCTCCGCCAATCGGGCAGCGCCGACCGACGCCGCCCAGCCGGTCCACGCCTCGAGTCTCCCGGCGAACCGGAAGGCGATGTCCAGGTCGCGTTCGACCGTCGTCGCCACCCCGGGCCGACACACCTTGAGCACCACCCGACTCCCGTCGTGCAACGTGGCGGCGTGCACCTGCCCGACCGAAGCGGCGGCGAGCGGCTCGACCTCGACCGTGGCTACGCACTCGGACACCGGCGCACCCCAGGACTCGGTGAGCGCCTGCTCGATCTGCGGCCATGGCAGTGGGGTGGCGTGGTCCTGGAGCACGGCCAGCCGGTCGGCGATCTCGGCGGGCACCAGGTCCCGCCGGGTGGCGAGCAGCTGCCCGAGCTTCACGAACGTCACCCCGGCGTCGTCCAGTGCTCCGGCCAGCCGTCGGCCGAACTCCGCCCGCCCCTCTGTCGTGGTCAAGACCCGTCTGCGCCCACCACGCAGGTACGGCCACAGACCTCGGCGCACGACGATCCGGACGATCTGGAAGTACCGCAGGGAGCGCCGGGCCCGGCCGCGCAGACCCCGGCCCCACTCACGGGCCGGCGGGACCCGACCGAACGGCACGAAGGCCTCGGCGACGGTCAGGAACAACATCGACGCGAACAGGACGGCCAGCGCCGACAACAGCAGGAACCACCACAGCCGGTTGTCGTGGGCGTCCAGCCCGGTCGCGGCGACCACCCCGCGCAGGATCGGTACGGTGACCGCCACCGCGAAAGCCCCACCGAGCAGCAGCCGGAGGATTCCGAGACGGACGCCGAGCATCCGCTGCACGAGATAGCCGAACAGCACGGCCAGGGTCAGCGTGAACAGCGAGGTCGTCACCCAGCCCACAGCGTTCTCCCCCGATCGATCCGAGCAGCGCGGACGTCCTCCGACCGATGCCGGTCGGATCGACTGCGTCGAGTCGTGGCGGCCGTCTTCCCGACATCATCGTGCACGAGAACTCGCACGGGTCGCCCCGGATCCCGACGGGCAAGGTGATCGTGCACGAGCGGGACCACGGACGCCCCCTCGCCGGACGCTGACGCCACCCGCTTCATCGACCCGGCCCGGACGTCACCGGCGGCGAAGACCCCGGGCACGGTGGTCTCCAGGTTCGCCGGTGGCCGACCGTCGACCCAGTGCTCCTTCGGTACGTCGCGACCGGTCAGCACGAACCCGTGCCCGTCGCGGTGGACCGCCGGACCGATCCAATCGCAGCGCGGCTCCGCCCCGAGCAACAGGAACAGACCGCCTGCCGCACAACGGGTTTCGGCACCGGTGGCCAGATCACGCAGCACGATCCACTCGAGCAGTCCGGTCCCGCCACCGTCCACCACTGCCGGGCACGGAAGCACCCTGATCACCGGGTTGTACCCGATCTCCCTGATCAGGTAGTCGGACATGGTGGCTGCCAGTTCCGGTCGGCGGATCACGATGGTCACCGAGCGGGCGAACTTCGCCAGGTGGATCGCGGCCTGACCGGCCGAATTGCCGCCGCCCACCACGAAGACGTCCCGCCCCTCCATCTCCCGCGAGGCGCTCACCGCCGCGCCGTAGTGCACGCCGAGGCCGACCAACTGTTCCGCCGGATCGACCCCGAGCCGGCGGTAGGCGACCCCGGAGGAGATCACCACGGTCCGGGCACGCACCTCGCCGCCGGCGGTGACGAGCCGGTGCGGGGCGCCGTCGCGGCCAGGCACGAGCTCATCCACCGTCCACCCGGTGAAGAAGCGGGTGCCGAACCGGATCGACTGGTTCCTGGCCCGCTGGGACAGTCGCATGCCGGAGATCCCCCGGGGAAAGCCGAGATAGTTGCGGATCATCGAGCTGGTGCCGGCCTGACCGCCGATGGCGTCCGCCTCGATGACCACCGTGCTGAGACCTTCTGACGATCCGTAGACCGCCGCGGCCAGACCGGCCGGTCCGGCGCCGACCACGGCGAGATCGACGACGGTGTCCAGATCGATGTCGGAGGGATTGCCGTAGATGCGGGTCGACACGTCCTGGACGGAGGTGGCCACGATCGGCGGCAGACCCAGCGCCGCCACCACCGGGAACCGGCTGTCGTCCGGCAGCTGGGCGAGCAGGGTCCGGCCGATCTCGGATTCTGGCGGGTAGGTGCGATGGGGCATGCCCATCCGGTCCAGGAAGTCCCGGACGGCCACGGTCAGCGGGTCGATCCGGGGCGTGACGATCTGGACCGCATCGATCTCCGGCTCGGCCACCGACGAACCCCAGTCGGAGAGCACCTCGGTGATCGCGGAATGGAACTCCTCGTCGCGGGGACCCCGCGGCATCAGCAGGTAGGCGGCGAACTTGCCACTGGTCATCCCCGCGCGGAGCGCGTCGGCGTCGAGGCGGAACCGTTCCCAGTGCGCGGCGACCAGGCGCCTGGCGGTCGGGACGAGGGTCCGCCACTCGTGCAGGGCGGCGAAGGTCGCTGCATCCGGCAGCACCGACTCGGTGACCACCAGCGCCACCGGTGCGCCGTCGGCGACCAGCTCGCGCAGCACCGCTGCCGCTTCGGCTGCCGAGCCGACGCAGCGAACTCGGTAGTCACGCTGGTACCGCTCGAACTCCGAGCACAACACCTCGGGGTGGGCAGGCGCGCAGAGCAGGATGACCGGCTGCGGTCGGGCGGTGGTCATGCAGTCGATCTTCCTCCACCCGACTCTGCCGGACGGCGGCGGCATCGTCGCTCTCGGTCTCCACGGCTTCATTGCGACCCTGCAGCCCGATGCCGACTTCGGCCGAATCCTGGCCGCCGACGGCGGCATCTTCGTCGCCGGCTCGCTTGCCTGGGGAGTGATCGTCGACAAGTTCGAGCCGGACCGGTCGGACCTGATCGGCGCGGCCGTCTGTCTGATCGGAGTTGTCGTCATCGTGTACGGGCCGCGAGGTGCGGCGGCCTGAGTCGCGTCGCCCAGGTCAGCTTCGGTCTGACCGCGGTTCGAGCGGTGCGCAGCAGTCGCGGGGCCCGGCGCGCCAGCATCGTCCGCCTACCCTGGACCGCCGGGACCTGCCGCCGATGGTGGCCATCAGCAGCAGCCCTGTTCGGAGTCGTTGCAGTGGGCCGGATCCCACAGGCACCGATCGGCAGTGCGCTGCCGGGTGGGCTGTCGGTGGCGGTCACCCACTGCATTGCCAGACCACAGGCTTGAGTCTGGCGGTTTCAGACCTCAAACGAATAGCGGGTCGTGCCGAAGCGCCCGCCGTCATCGACCAGCAACGACAGCGCGGCGCCACCCGCGCGCCGCACTACCCCCTGACTGTTACGGGCGCCGGAGGTGGCGCGTCGCACGTGACCTCGCGCCAGCATCACCTCGATGGTGGACCAGGGATCAGAATGGCCACCGGCGGCCCCATCGGGCGACGAGCTTCTCGTCGAGCCCGAAGCAGCGTCCGGCCGGTGCGATCGCCAGCAGGATCAGGGGCAGGAGGTCCTCGGCCGGATACTGCCAGAGGTAGAGATTGGTGTTCCACAGCATGATCCAGACCGGGCCGATCAGCAGCAGTCCACCGATGGCGGCCAGCCGGCTGGCGACGCCCAGGACGAGTCCGATTCCGACGGCCAACTCGGCGAGGGTCAGAAAGACGCCCCAGAAACCCCAGTTCGACAGAACCAGGTTTTGATAGAACGCCCCCAGCGGGCGAATGTCTGTGTGCGACGCCGCACCGGTCAAGATGCTGCGGGCCGAACCAGTGTCGACCAGACTGAACGAAAAGAACCCGAGGTCGTAGCTTGCTTTGTTGAATACCTTCGCCAGGGCGTTCGACAGCCATACCAGGCCGGTGAAAATGCGCAGAACCGTGAACAGGCGAGCGAACACATCGTGGTCGATGGTTCCTGCCGTGGCGGTCTCAGGGGTGGAACCCATGGCGTACCCCTTTCCAGCAGCAGGACGGACCTGGGCTCTCGGTAGCGCTGACTGCAGCGCAGGGTCGGCAGTCGTAATGCCCACCACCGTATCCCGCTCTGTTGTCCAACCTGGTCGGCCCGCGATCTGTTCCTCGTTTCGGGCTCTACTCTCGCTCGGATCGTCGGTCCTCAACAGCGTGCTCGAGGTCCGCAACCACCTCGTCGTGGGCGCCGTGCTCGGGGCGTTCTTCGCTGCTGGGGTAGCAGGAGCCCAGGTTCCGACGGCGATGTCACAGCGCCGTTCGCAATGGTTCGGTCACGGCAATCTCGTCGTCGGCGTCGCCATGACGATTACGGCCACGGTCACGGCCGCGCTTCCCATCTACATGGCGGGGTCAGTCGTTGCAGGTGTCGGGTTCGGTGCCACGTTCCGGTCGACGATCGGTTCGCTCGCCGAGGCGTCACCCGAAGGGCAGCGGGGCCGGGTGTTCGCCACCATGTACGTCGTCAGCTACATCGCGTTCAGCGTCCCGGCTCTCGATGCTGGCCTTGCTGTCTCGCGTTTCGGCCTCACCACCACGACCGTCTGCTACGGCATCGGGGAAATCGCCCTCATCGTGGTCGCGATGGTCGCATCGCATGACCGCAAACCCACGCCAACGCATGCCCCTGCCGATCGGAGCACGGGCCTGCTGCACGAGTAGATGACATCTGAGATGGCTTGCCTTGTTGGGGGTCTGGAAGGGATGCCACCATGCCGAAGCCGGCGGTCCGGGGGAAGGTCAAGCGCACGACGATCCCGGACCCGGCGGCACACCGGCCGGAGGATCTGGTGCAGCGCCGCTTTGGGACCCAGCAGCCCGCTGAGGTTCCCGTTTGAGGAAGCCTCCGGACTAGCCGGAGCGGTTCACTTCGTTCGCCCGATCAGCAAAAGATCAACACTGGTCGAGCTTCGTTCGCTCGATCGGCAAGACATCAACGCTGGTCGAGCGAGGAACGAATCGAGACCCATCAGATCCGAGACCGGTGTGACACGACGGGATCTCGACTCACTTCGTTCGCTCGATCGGCAAGAGTCGCTGGTGCCGAGCGATCAGTCGGTGGTGCGTCGACGGTAGGCCCGGATGGCCAGCGGCGCGAAGATCGCCACCAACAGCACCGACCAGCCGATGGTCACTGGCACTGCATGCCGCAGCGGCCACGCCGACCCCGCCACCGGGATGTCGTTGCCCCACAGCAGTCGCATGGCCTGCACCAGCGCCGAGACCGGGTTCCACTCGGCAATGGTCCGCAGCCACGGGGTCATCCGGTCGGTGGGGGCGAAGGTGTTGGCCAGGAACGTGATCGGGAACATCGTGGTGAACATGACGCCGTTCACCGCCTCGACCGAGCGCATGCTGGAACCGACCAGGATGCCCAGCCAGATCATCGAGAACCCGAACAGCACCAGCACGAGGAACCCCAACACCGCCTCGCCGATGCTGGAGTGGATGCGCCAGCCGATCAGCAGACCTGTCATCGCCATCACCAGGATGCCGATGCTGGAGTGGAACAGCGCGGCGATACTGCGGCCGACCAGCACGGCGTTCGGCGAGATGGGCAGCGACCGGAACCGGTCGATGATGCCCTTCTCCAGGTCGGCGGTGAGACCGAGGGCCACGATGAACGAGGCGAACGCCATCGTCTGCCCCATGATCCCGGGAAGCAGCCACTCGCGGTAGTTGCCGGTGTTGGTCTGGATCGACCCACCGAACACGTAGGCGAACAGCAGCACGAACATCACCGGCTGGATGGTGACGTCCATCAGCATCTCGGGCTGCCGCCGGATGTGACTGAAGTTGCGGCGCACCAACACCCACGACTGCTGCAACAGCGTGGTCTGCCGGGCCTGCGGGCGTTCCACGGCTCCGAAACTCTTCACCGCTGTGGTCGTCATGTCGTCACCCCTGCGTCGTCGGTGGAGGCCGCATCCTCGGTGATGCGGTCTTCGGCGCGGTGCCCGGTGAGGGCCAGGAACACGTCGTCCAGGCTGGGGCGCTGCAACCCGAGATCGTCGATCTCGATGGTGGAGGCGTCGAAGACGCCGGCGATCCTGGTGATGTCGGACAGCCCGGTTGCCGGCGCAGTGAGTCGGCGGGCCGAGGAGTCGACGAACACCTCGCTGACGTGCGCCCGCAACAGGTCGGCGGCCTGCGCGAGATCCTCGGCCCGGGACACGGTGATCACCAGCGCCGCCTGCCCCGATGAGTCCTTGAGTTGCAGGGGCGTACCGGCGGCGATCACCACCCCGCGGTCGATCACCACGATCTCGTCGGCGAGCCGATCGGCCTCCTCCAGGTACTGGGTGGTGAGCAGGAGGGTGGTGCCGTCCTTGACCAGTTCCCGCAACACCTCCCACAGCTCGATCCGGCTGCGCGGGTCGAGACCGGTGGTGGGCTCGTCGAGGAAGAGCACCGGCGGCACCGCGACCAGGCTGGCCGCGAGATCGAGCCGACGACGCATGCCGCCGGAGTACTCCTTGACGATCTTCCCGGCCGCATCGGTGAGCGAGAACCGCTCCAATAACTCGTCGGCGATCCGCTTCACGTCCCGCCCAGCGAGGCCGTACAGCTGCCCGATCATCCGCAGGTTCTGCCGGCCGGTGAGCAACTCGTCGACGGTGGCCGCCTGACCTGTCGATCCCATCGACCGCCGAACCTGATCGGGCTCTGTGATGACGTCGTGTCCGGCCACCCGGGCCGTCCCGGACGTCGGCCGGGACAGCGTGGTCATCATCCGGACGACGGTGGTCTTGCCGGCGCCGTTCGGGCCGAGCAGTCCGAGTACCGTCCCCTGCGGCACGACGAAGCTGACGTCGTCGACCGCCACCCTGTCGCCGAAATGCTTCACCAGGTTGATCGCCTCGATGGCGGGGGGCTGTGGCATGCGATCACCGTAGCCACGGACACCGACACAGTGCGCGGACAATTCGGCGACGATCTCCGCCATCTGAACGTGGGTGTGGCGGGAGATCCTCCGAAGGGGCGACGCGTTCCAGCGGTCGAACGGTCATGGGACGGAGTGCGGCCAGCTCAGACCGGAAGAGTGGCGTACAGGTCGACGGCGGTTCCGTCCGGATCCAGGACGGAGGCGTACCGCTGCCCCCAGAACGCGTCGAACGGGGCCAGGTGCTCCGGATGACCCGCCGCGACGATCGCTCGGTGGACCTCATCGACCTCCGCCGGTGACGAACATCGGAAGGCCAGGGTCAGCCGGCCACCGCGGTCGGGTGGCGCCCAGCCCGCATCCCACGAGGTGATCCCGGACTGGTCGTCGAACATGATCCGGAAGCCTCCGCCGAGCACGACCTCGACGTGCGGCTGGGCGTCGGCATCGGCGGGCACCGGGAGGCCACAGAGTCGGTAGAAGGCCATCGATGCGGCCATGTCCTGGACGGCGACGGACACACCGTCGAGCTGGGGGGAGGGAGTCATGTGCTCACGCTAGGCGTCCGGGCAAGCGTTGCGCTGAACTGGATCACCGCCCGCACAGCGCCCCGATGCCGCGGCGAGCGCCCGCGCGGACGGTGAGCGACGATCCGTGCCGCGGTGGTCGGGTCGACCGGGTCGGTCGGCTTGTGACCGCCTGGGCTCAGCCGCTGACCCTGTCGAGCTGCTGCAGCAGCTCGTGGGCCGCCAACTCGACCTCCTTGTGACGCCACTCCGACGCCCGGTACACACAGGCGATCAGCCCGCTGCGGTGCACCCGGCGGAAGTCACCCGCCACGAAGGCGTACCGCGCCTTGGTGCCATCAGTCGCACCGACCGTCAGGCCGAGGTGCCAGCCGGCGTAGTCGTCGAACGAATGGTTCTCCAGATACGCGTTCTGGGCTTCGGTCGACGGTTGGACCTCACCCCACTGACTGTCCAGGACGTACTGCCGGGCATCGATCAACTCCCGGATCCGTCGCTCCGCAGCCTTGTTCAACGTGTATTCGGCCATCACCGCAGTGTGCTCCCGTACGCCTCGAAACGCTCGCCGGATCACCGTTCACGTGTGGGGGCGCCTCGACGGCCTCGTTGCGCGGCCACAGAACGGTTCCGGCGGTGTACCACGCCCCGGCACGTGGCGGACCACTGGAACCGTTCTGCAGCGAGGAGGTCGACGGGACGCGCGCGGCTCAGGACGGGATCGGGATGAAAGTCAGACGGTTGCCGGCCACGGACGCGTTCGGGGAGGTCACGACAGCAGCGAGCAGATCGTCCGGCGCCAGCGGCCGCGACCAGAGAAACCCCTGCCCGTACAGGCACCCGCGGTCCAGCAGCGCCTGCTGCTGTTCGGCCGTTTCGATGCCCTCGGCGGTGACCACCATCCCCAGGGTGTCCGCCAGGGTCATGATCGCCTCGACGATGCCGCCGACCGCGCGATCACTGGTGATGTCGGCGACGAACGACCGGTCGATCTTCAGCAGGTCTGCCGGCAGGTCCTTGAGCTGGGCCAGCGAGGAGAACCCGGTACCGAAGTCGTCGATGGCAATCCGGACACCTGCCTCCCGGAGGTGTGCGATCGTGGTGCCGGCCAGACTCGGGTCGGGCACGACGGTTCCTTCGGTGATCTCGAGCCACAGCTGCCCCGGCGGCACCCCGGTCTCGGCGAGGACGGAGTGCACGAGCCGCCCGAACTCGGGGTCGGCGAGCTGCCTGGGCGAGACGTTGACTCCGATGCCGACAGTGCGCCACCCCGGGGTGAGCTCCCGCCAGCGAGCCATCTGGGCGCAGGCCTGCCGCAGCACGACTTCGCCCAACTGCAGGATCTGCCCGCTGTCCTCCGCTGCGGCGACGAGGAGGTCCGCCGGCACCTCACCCCGGGTGGCGGAGGTCCACCGCACCAGGGCCTCCAGCCCCACCATCCGGCCGTTCCTCATGTCCACGATGGGTTGGTACGCACAGGTGAGGTCGCCGTCCGAGAGCGCATCTGCGAGGTCGGCCTCCAGGCTCAGCCGGTCGGCGGCCTCCAGGCGGAGCTCCTCGTCGAACACGGCGATGGAGTTGCGGCCGGTTCGTTTGGCCGCATACATGGCCAGATCGGCGTTCGCGATCAGATCCTCGGACGCCGGGCCGGTGACCGGCGGGTGCAGCCCGATGCCGACGCTCACCGACAACGAGATCGACCGCCCGGCGATCGGCATCGGATGGCCGAGTGCCGCCACCACCTCGCCGGCGATGGCCCTGGCCTGCTGTTCGGAGGTGACGTCCGGACAGATGAGCAGGAACTCGTCACCACCGATCCTGGCCACCGTGTCCTGCGGCCTGGCACAGACCGCGATCCGGTGCGCCATCTCGACCAGGAACTCGTCGCCGGCAGCGTGTCCCAGGGTGTCGTTCACGAACTTGAACTGGTCGAGGTCGACGAACAGCACGGCGGCTGCTGTGTCGGGGGTCTCGGTCAGGTCGTCCAACACCCGGAGCGCCTCGGTGCGATTGCTCAGGCCAGTCAGCGCGTCCTGGGTCGCAGCATCGTGCAGGGCAGCCACGGTCTCGGCGCGGGTGATCGCCACCTCGGCGAGGTTGACCCACCGGGTCATCTGCTTGAGGTCCTCCTCCTCGGGCTCCCGCACGGTCCGGTAGTAGAGCGCGAAGCTCCCCAGCACCCGCTGGGTGGAGTCGATGATCGGTACCGACCAGCAGGCCCGCATGCCGATCTGCAGGGCCAGGTCCCGCCAGTCGTCCCACAGCGGGTCCGTGGCGATGTCGCTGACGATGACGGTCTTCCCGGTGTAAGCCGCGGTCCCGCAGGAGCCGACCGTCGGCCCGATGGCGGCGCCCTCCACCGCGTCCCGGAACATCGCGGGCATGGTGGGTGCGGCGCCGTGGTGCAGGTGGACGCCGTCCAGCAGCAGCACCGAGCAGACCGTGTCCGGGAGCGCCGCCTCCACCGACCTGGCCAGCACGTCCAGCACATCGCTCAGCGGCGCGCCCGAGACGATGAGGTCCAGGACCGCTGTGGTTGCCGTCAGCAGAGCTTCACCGTTGCGCAGTTGGATGCGGCTGCGGCGCAGCTCCAGCAGCGCCATCGCGTGGCCGGCGAGTTCCTCGAGGGTGGCGATGTCCTCCTCCGTGACCGCGCGGGGTTCCTCGTCCCAAGCACACAGGGCGCCCAGGACCATGCCGTCCGGCGCGATCAGAGGCGCGCCGAGATAGAAGCGCATGCCACCTGGTACTCCCACCCTGGGATGGTCGGCGAAGCGCGGGACGGTCAGTGCGTCGTCGATCGCCACCGTCTGACGGTCGGCCGCCACCGACGCGCAGAAGGTCAGGTGGTGGGGGACGCTGCGTCCCGGACTGTGCGTCGACGACTTCGTCCACACCCGCGTCGGCGTGACGATGTTCAACGAGGAGTGTCTGACGCCCAGCCGCCGGGCAGCGGCGGCAGTGAGTTCATCGAAGGCGGCCTCCGGCACGGTATCGAGGATCTCGTACCGCGCCAACGCTTCGGGCACCGGCGACGTCGACGGATCCAGGACAGTGGACACGCACGCCTCCCGGACCTTGATCATGGCGGCAGACCAGCTCGCCAGAGGTAAGTACCACGAACCTGTGCGCTCCGGAATGCTCTCGGTCGGTCGTCACCCATATGGGTAGGATTGCCACTCCTCCGTGATCACAGCAGGAGCCAACGGCAGGTGAAGGCGGCGGGTGACGACATGAGAACGCGACCGCGCCCATTCCCGGTGTCGGGAACAGACGCGGTCGCGCTCGGCGTATCGGCGGAGTCGATTCAGGATGCAGCGGGCGCTGCAAGCGGCCCGTAGGTGTTGCTGACCTCGGCCATCTCGATCTCTGCGCTGGCCTGGATCAGGGCGAGCAGGTCCTTGTCGAGCCCGGGCGAGAACTCCTCGAAACGCTCTGGGGCGATGGTGGACGGGACACCCGCGGGGGCCTGCTCGGAGGCATCCAGCACGGTGCCGTCGTTCGACGGGGACATGCCCTGGAAGATCCTGCCCGCCTCCGACTGGGCAGCGAGATCGAAGGTGTACTGCTTGCTGTGCAGTCCGAGGTCGGTGAGCTTCTTGACCTCGGGGAATCGCTCCGCATTGGTCTTCGGGATCGGCAGCACGGTGTTCCACTGCACACCCAAGGACTCGAGGGCCCGTGCATATCCGTTCTCGTGGGCCTGGTCGCGGACGATCAGGTAGGCGATCGTCGAGCGGGCCGTCTTGTTGTCCGTCATCTCGTAGATCCGGCACTTCTGCAGCCGGCCGGTCGCTTCCAGCATCAGGTTGTAGAGCAGATCGAGCACCAGGTTGCCGGAGTTGTAGACGTAGCTTCCGCTCCACGGGTTACCCGCGGCATCGACGGGCAGCGCACCCTGGGACGCGACCAGGTAATGGTGGATGTTGGACGTGTCGAGAGCAATGTTGAGGGGGGTGGCACCCTTGGCGCCCGGCTTGTCCAGCGGATCAGTCTTCCTGCCCTGGTAGGCGGGCGAGCCGTCGAGCAGCCGGGAGATCGTGGTACCGATCAGCTCGACGTGGCTGATCTCCTCGGTGCCGATGCCCTGGATCAGGTCGCGGTACGGCTTGCCGGCCGCTCCGCGGAAGTTCATGGACTGGAACAGGTACTGCATCATCGTGCGCATCTCACCGAACTGACCCCCCAGCCCCTCCTGCAGAGCGTTGGCAGCGGCCGGATCCGGCTCGTCGGCGACGATGTCGTTGATGAGGCGTTGGACGTGGAAATACACGAGGACTCCTGGGGATCTGTCCGATGTCGGACGGCGGACCCGTCACCACACCGCGGAGCCGATGCGGCGCAGTACGGGATGCGCGCATGAAGAACGCGGTTTGTTGAGCGTTCGCGACGAAGTTCCCCGCACCCTCCTGACACCAAACCTCGGGCTCCGACCGTCGGCGCACCCGTCGGTCCGCGACACCGCGTCGCAGCTCAGCCATCCACGCCTGTCGCCGTGTGCGGGGCGCCGACCGGCTTGGATTCAGGTGATCCTCGCTCGCGAAGGTAGATCGAGAGCACAACCATGGAGGCGACGGCGAGGAATTCTGATTGCCAGTTCTGCAGGGTGCGGTTCCAGAACTCGGCCGAGGTCAGATAGCCGACAAATGAGATACGGTGGCCAGTCCGTCCTGGACCTGTTGATTGTTGAACTCGGCGTGCCCGGTCAGTAGCTGCCCGAGCAGGGCCAGGGCGAAGATCAGCCCGAAGACCGCCGTCAGGCCGTAGCGCCGCAGGGTCGCATTCACGGCGTCTGCCCGGTCACCATGCGAGGGCAGCGATCACGAACACCGCGCCGAGCACGAGCGCGATGAACAACAGGCAGCCGCTGAACAACCATCGGTTTCCGGTCACTTCTGCACTTCGCACTTGTAGACACCGGCCGAACCGGGTTCACACCCGGCCGCCCAGACCCGCCAGGTTCCCGCTTCCACGGTCAGGAACACAACATCACCCTGCATCCGCACCTGGGACTGTCGTCCGTATGCCCGGATCGATGTCACCTGGTCGGCGGCAGGGAGGTTCAGCTTGTCGATCGCGTCGGCGCACGGCTCGTCGGCAGCGACGCTCTCCTCGGTGGCCCTGGCCAGTAGGCGGCACGCCTCCACACTCGAGCCGGCCGCCACTGCTCGATGGAAGGCCACTGCGACCTGCCCCGCACCGTCCTCACCCGGAACTGCAACCGACGCGCACCCCGGTCACCAGTGGCACGCACCGGAGCCGACCCGCCGGCCGATACCGATCCGGCGACGCCCTCCGGCCTGATCAGCGCAGAACGGACGCGGTGGGGCAGCCGTACAGATCGCGGCCGGCCATGCCCACCCGGTTCAGGTGTTTCACCACGATGCTCCAGGCCGTGTAGATCGGCACCTCGTGGTACTTCACGTCCTTGGCCGCGCAGTGCTCGCGGATGATCGGCACCGCCTTGCGCAGGTTGGGGCGCGGCATGCTCGGGAACAGGTGGTGCTCGATCTGGAAGTTCAGGCCGCCCATGAGGCCGCTGGCGATCCGACCACCCAGGACATTGCGCGAGCTGCGGACCTGACGGTCGAAGAAGCTCATCTTCTCGGTGGCCGGAATGACCGGCATGCCGACGTGGCTGACTGCGAAGGATGCCCCGAGGTAGACACCGATGGTGGCGGTGTGGACGAGGAAGAACAGGGTCGCCATCCCGGCGGGCAGGAAGACGAACAGCGCCACCGGCAGTGCGATGATCCGCGCCATCATCAGGACGAGCTCGACCCGATACTTGCGCACGTCCCGCTTACCGAACAGCCAGATGACGCTCTGCACCTGTAGGTTCAGCGACTCGACGACCAGGATCGGGAAGAACCACCACCCCTGGTGGGCGTGCATGAACAAGGCGATGCGAGACCGGATCGGCTTCTCGGCGGTGTAGAAGTGCACGATCGACGGCTCGATGTCCGGGTCCTTGCCGATCTGGTTCGGCGTCGCGTGGTGCTTGGAGTGTTTGGCGTTCCACCACGACAGGCTGATGCCGGCGATGACGGTGCCGAGGACCATCGCGACGCGATCATTGGCCTTGCGGGACTTGAAAATCTGTTTGTGGGCGGCGTCGTGCCCCAGGAAGATCACCTGGGTGATGACGATGGCCAGGGCCACGGCGATGCCCAGTTGCGCCCAGTTGGTTCCGAGGAACGAGAACGCCACCCAGACACCGGCGAGGGCGAGGAACAACAGCGCGGTCTTGATCGCGTAGTAGCCGTAGCGGCGCTCCAACAGGCCCTGGCTCTGCACTGCCTGCAAAACCTGCGAGTACTCAGTGGTGGAGGTGGCGGCGCCGGGTTTGCCGGAGCGGCGATCGGTCGGTTCGATGGTGAGCGTCATGGACGGCGTCCATCCTCGGCCGGGGATCGACCGCGTCGGGTGTACACCGGGAAATTCAGCGACGGTCTGCCACCTGGGAGTATCGCCCGATGCAGTGACCGTACCCAGCCAGTCTGTGAATCATGTGGGTCTGCGGCACTCGTCACCCGACCGAGCGTCGGATCCGATGACGTGTCAGACAAGCAGGACAACACGGTCCCGACAAAGGGCGACCCGCCCCCCGAACGGCGGTATCGGCGGGCGATGCCGGACCCCGCACCGAGCGCACGGACTCCCCACGCGCCCAGTCATTCTCCGGCGGCACGCGCCATTATCCTTCGCATCTGGTGGCATCTTGCAACCGGCCGTGCTAGCTTCTCCCACAACCGATCTTGTATTGCAACCAGTACGGAGCGGCCGAGGGCCGATGCGAGCGCCTCCGCGAGCGGGCGTACCGCACGCTCCGAGCACGGCGCACGAGAGGAATGACCGATGATCAAGATGCTGCTCACCTCGGCGGGCGTCAAGAACGCCGCCATCCGCGACCGGCTGGACTCGATGCTGGCAAAGCCTGTGTCACAGAGCCATGCCCTCGCCATTCCCACCGCCGGGTACGGCCACCCGATGGTCGATCCCACCCGGGCGCACAGTTTCATCAGCGGCCAGGGCTCGGAGACCCCGATGACCGAGTTGGGCTGGGCCTCTGTCGGCGTCCTGGAGCTGACCGCGCTGCCCAGCATCGACGCCGACCGCTGGAGGACCTGGGTCCGCGCGGCCGATGTGCTGTTGGTCAATGGTGGTGACGCGCTCTACCTGGCGCACTGGATGCGCCTGTCCGGACTGGCCGACCTGCTGCCGTCGCTGACGGACATGGTCTGGGTCGGGCTGAGCGCCGGCAGCATGGTGATGACGCCCCGGATCGGGGACGACTTCGTTGAGTGGCAGGCGCCCAGCGGTTCCGATGAGGCCTTGGGGCTCGTCGACTTCTCCATCTTCCCGCACCTGGAGCACCCGCGACTTGCGTGGAACACCCTCTCCAACGCCCGCCGCTGGGCAACGACCCTCGACGGACCGGCCTACGCGATCGACGACGACACGGCCATCTCGGTGATCGACGGGGAGGTCGAGATCGTGTCCGAGGGCCAGTGGGAATTCCTCCCGGCACCGAAACCGACACCGGCATCGGCACCGGCCGAGGACCGATGAGCACACCTGCGTCGCCACCCTGCACCGGTCACAGCGAACGGCCCCGGATCCGTCGAGGATCCGGGGCCGTTCGATGGTGCTGAACTGCTGATCTGCTGAGTGCTCAGGCCTCGCCGACGACGGAGACCTGGAAGGACGCCGACACCTCGGGGTGCAGCTTGACCGACACGGCGTGCTTGCCGGTGGTCTTGATGTGCCCGTCGGTGACGATCGTACGACGGTCCAGGGTCGGGCCGCCGGCCGACTTCACCGCGTCAGCGATGTCCTCGTTGGTGATCGAGCCGAACAGCTTCTTGGCATCGACGCCGGTGGTGCGGGCGGTGAGGGTGACGACCAGCTTCTCGAGCTTCTGCTTGATCTCGTTGGCGTGCTCGACACCGCGGACCTCGCGGGCCTTCTGGGCGCGCTTGATCGTCAGGACCTGCTTCTCAGCGCCCTTGGTGGCGATGATGGCCTTGCCCTGCGGCAGGAGGTAGTTGCGGCCGTAGCCGTCCTTCACCTCGACGATCTCGCCGGGTTCACCGAGGTTCTCGACGTCGGTGGTCAGGATGAGCTTCATGGTGTGTCTCCTCGTCCTAGTCTCGGCGCGCGCGTCAGCGCGCGGTCGAGGTGTAGGGCAGCAGGGCGACCTCACGGGCGTTCTTCACGGCCGTGGCGATGTCGCGCTGGTGCTGGGTGCAGTTGCCGGTGACGCGACGGGCGCGGATCTTGCCACGGTCCGAGATGAAACGACGCAGCAGCGTCGTGTCCTTGTAGTCGATGGCCGGTGCCGTTTCCTTGCAGAAGGCACAGACCTTCTTCTTCGGCTTCCGTACGGGGGGCTTGGGCATGTGATGTCTACTCTCGAATGCTGGAATGTGGTGTGGGGAAAGGAATCTCGACTACCGAATCAGAACGGGGGTTCGTCCGAGTAACCGCCGCCGCCGCCGCCGGCAGGCGGAGCCGAGGCCCAGGGGTCGTCGACCGGAGCGCTGCCGCCGCGGGACTGCCCGCCGCCGCCGCTGTTACCGCCGCCGAAGCCGCCCGAACCCCCGCCGGAGCCTTCCTGACGAGCAGTCTTGTTGACCTTGGCGGTCGCGTACCGCAGCGAGGGGCCGATCTCGTCGACCTCCAACTCGATGACGGTGCGCTTCTCGCCTTCCTTGGTCTCGAAGCTGCGCTGCTTGAGCCGACCGGTGACGATCACGCGGGAGCCGCGGGTGAGCGACTCCGTCACGTTCTCGGCAGCCTGCCGCCAGATGTTGCAGCGCAGGAACAAGGCCTCGCCGTCCTTCCACTCGCCGCTGGTGCGGTCGAGCGTCCGAGGGGTCGATGCGACGGTGAAGTTCGCAACGGCCGCGCCGGAGGCGGTGAAGCGGAGCTCGGGATCGGCGGTCAGATTGCCGACGACCGTGATGATCGTGTCGCCCGCCATGGCTTACTTCTTGCCCGGTCGGGTGATCTTGGTGCGGAGCACGGACTCGTTCAGGTTGAGCTGACGGTCGAGCTCCTTCACGACGTCGGGGGTGCAGTTGACGTCGATCACGGCGTAGATGCCTTCGGGCTGCTTGCGGATCTCGAAGGAGAGCCGCCGCTTGCCCCACACGTCGACCTTCTCGACGGTGCCGTCTCCCTGACGGATCACGTTGAGGAACGTGTCGATCGACGGAGCGACAGTGCGCTCGTCGAGCGAGGGATCGAGGATGAGCAGAAGCTCATAGTGACGCGGAGCAACAAGAGTGCTCACGTACACCTCCTGTGGACTCATCGGCCACGGTCTTTCCGCGGCAGGAGGTTCATGCAGGGACCTGGGTCCTGACAACATGAAGCCCACGTCTGGAGAAGATCGAGTCGATCGTCGCCGGTGGTGGGCTCGATGAGTCTATCAGCGCTGATCGGAGCCGCCGACCGAAGACTTCGCGCTGCCGTGCGACCCGACTCGTGGCGACTCCCAGCTCACGGATCGCTGTCGCCCGGGTCTGATGGAAGTGCGGTCCACCGGACCGGTCAGAAGCAGACCGCGCCCCGGGCGGCGGACCCGACGAGCTTGGCGTACTTGCCCAGCACGCCATGATCCAGGTGCTGGGCCCGCGGCCGCCAGGTGGCCCGGCGGCGGGCCAGTTCGTCGTCGTCCACCACGAGATCCAGTGCCTTGGAACGCATGTCGAGCCGGATCACGTCACCGTCCTGGACCAGCGCGATCGGACCGCCCAGTGCTGCCTCGGGCGCCACGTGGCCGATGCACAGGCCGGTGGTGCCCCCGGAGAACCGACCATCGGTGAGCAGCAGGACGTCCTTGCCCAGACCGGCTCCCTTGATGGCGCCGGTGACCGCGAGCATCTCCCGCATCCCCGGGCCGCCACGGGGGCCCTCCCAGCGGATGACGACGACGTCGCCGGGGGACAGGGTGCCCTCGGCGACCGCGTCCATCGCTCCTTGTTCTCCGTCGAACACCCGGGCTGGGCCCTCCCACACCTCGGCGTCGAAGCCGGCGCTCTTGACGACGGCACCCTCCGGCGCGAGGGAACCGGTCAGCACGGCGATCCCACCGGTCCGGTGGATGGGGTCCCGCAGTGTGTGCAGCACGTCGCCGTCGAGGGCGGGTGGGTCGAGTTCCGCGAGGTTCTCGGCCATGGTCTTGCCGGTGACGGTCATGACGTCGCCGTGCAGCAGCCCGGCGTCCAGCAGTGCCTTCATGACGACCGGGATGCCACCGATCCGGTCGATGTCGGTCATCACGTAGCGACCGAACGGCTTGACGTCCGCGAGGTGCGGGGTGCGGTCGCCGATCCGGTTGAAATCCTCCAGGGTCAGCTCGACGCCGGCCTCGTGGGCGATCGCCAGCAGGTGCAGCACCGCATTGGTCGACCCGCCCAGGGCCATCACCACGGTGATGGCGTTCTCGAAGGCCCGGTGGGTCAGGATGTCCCGCGCGGTGATGCCCGCGTCGACCAGGGCGACCGCGGCCTCCCCGCTGCGTACGGCGAACGAGTCGCGCCGGGCGTCCGGGGCGGGCGGTGCCGCGCTGCCGGGCAGCGACATGCCCAGCGCCTCGGCGGCGCTGGCCATGGTGTTCGCGGTGTACATGCCACCGCAGGCGCCCTCACCGGGACAGATGGCCTTCTCGATCTCGGTGAGTCGGTCCCGGCTGATCTTCCCGGCCAGGCAGGCCCCGACGCCTTCGAAGGCGTCGATGATCGTCACGGATTCCCCGTCGAGCTGCCCGGGCAGGGTGGAGCCGGCATAGAGGAACACGGCAGCAACGTCCAGCCGGGCCGCGGCCATCAGCATGCCCGGCAGCGACTTGTCGCACCCGGCCAGCAGAACGGCCCCGTCCAGCTGCTCGGCCCGGAACACCGTCTCCACCGAGTCGGCGATGACCTCACGGCTGACCAGGGAGTAGTGCATGCCGCCGTGGCCCATCGAGATTCCGTCGGACACCGAGATGGTGCCGAACTCCATCGGGTAGCCGTCGCCCTCGCGCACGCCCTGCTTCGCTGCCTTGGCCAGCCGGTCGAGCGACAGGTTGCAGGGAGTGATCTCGTTCCACGAGCTGGCAACACCGATCTGCGGCTTGCGCCAGTCGTCGTCGCCCATCCCGACCGCGCGCAGCATGCCGCGGGCTGCGGCCCGTTCGATGCCGTCGGTGACGATGTGGCTGTGCGGCTTGCGGTGCGGGCGCGGCGCGGGGGTGTCGAACGTCGCGGGCCGACTGATATCCGTCATGACCGGGACTGTACGGCGCGCGTCCGCAGCTCCCGAGGACGCGTCGTGGGAGTCGTGGCCCGTCACCGTTCGTGCGTCTGATCAGTCGGCGTCGACGAGGTCTCTGGGGTTCCGGGTGCCGGCGATGATCTCTGCGGCCAGTTCGTCGATGTCCATCTCGGCGGAGAACGCGGCGCCGCGCAGCAGGGCAAGTGCGTTGCTCATGTCGACATCCAGCGCCAAGCCCGTCATCCCGGTGGCCTGCCACACATGCATCCGATCGTCCCACGGAGCTTTGTAGTCGGGATCAGGTCTGTTGCCGATGGCTTCGGCGACGGCTGATGTCTCGGTCAGCACTGCGGTGACGCGATTGCCGATCGCCCGGACGGATGGGGCGGCATCGTCGGGGTGTGAACTGCGGTGGTAGGCATCCAGCATCCCCCACGGGCGAGACATGCCCAGGGGTGTGGCCACGATGGATCGAAAGGGCGTGTGCCGGGTGAGCCCGTCAAAGAACGTGGGGAACTGCTCGTCCAGGGCGGAGCCGTTGAACAGGGCCGTGTGCCGATCGTCGAAGACCCGGAAGCAGGGGCCGTCCCCGACGGTGAACTGGAGCCGCTCGGCAGCAGAGGCAACCGGGCCGCTGGCACCGATCGGCACCCGCAACCGGTTTCCGGCCAACACGGTGATGCCCACGCCGTCCGCGTCGAGCACCTCGGCCGCAGTTGCGGCGAGCGCATCGGCCAGCAGCACCGCCGGCAGCCGGCCCAGAGTCATCCGTTGTTCCCAGAGCGAGTCGAAGCGCTCCAGCACGTCAAGGATCGTGTCCTCGTTCTGCTCCATGGCCCGAATCTTCCCCATGACGCGGGCAGGCAAACGAAGCAGGTGCCACGCTCTCACCGTCGGCGGCCTTCGAGGGGAACCTGCACCCACCGAAGGAGCCCTGAACGTCCGCCGTCATCGCAGGTGAGCAGGACCAATCGTCCGTTTCGCCCCCCGCCGAGCGCGGCCCAGGTCGGTACCGCTCCCGGCACCGCGAGATTGTGCCGAGCACCCTAGAATCGTGCGGGGGTCGGCTGATCCGGTCGCCCCAACCTGAGGTAGCCCCACAAGGGAGCGCGCCGTGTCATCGACCCCGGAGAAGTTGACCGCAAAGCTGTTGTCCCGCACCCGGGACGTGCCCGTCGGAGACATCGAACAACTGCTCAGGACTGCCACTGCCGCGATCGTCGAGATGGGCGTGGCGGACACGGTGAGCATCTTGGAACGGGTCGGAGACCATGGGTTCACCACCCGGGCGCCCACGGATCACCTCGCCATCGCCGTCGACCGACTGCAGCGCGAGCTGCATGAGGGTCCGTGCGTGGAAGCGTCCTACGACAACGATCTGCTGGCATCCGGCGATGTCGGAGCCGATTCGCGGTGGCCGCACTGGGGTCCGGCAGCAGTCGCCGAGGGCGTGCAGGCGGTGATCAGCGTGCAGCTCTACAACCACGAGCAGACCATGGGCGCTCTCAACCTCTTCCACACCCACAAGCGGGAGTTGACCACCGACGACCTGGAACTGGCGCGCACCCTGGCGGTGCCGATCTCGATCGAGCTGGCGCACTGCCGCCAGGACGAACACCTGTGGAAAGCCATCGACGCCCGCCACCGCATCGGACAGGCCCAGGGCATCCTGATGGAACGGTTCAAGATCTCCGACGCCGTCTCGTTCTCCGTGCTGCGCCGGCTGTCGCAGCAAGGCAACCGGAAGCTGCACCTCATCGCCGACGACATCGTCCGCACCGGCCAACTCCCGCCGGAAGTCGAGCACCTCATCGCCGGATGACGGGCACTCCGGGCTGGCACTGAACCCGGCAGCTGCAGGATGCGAGTGTTCGGCCTCGGTTCAGGCTCGCAGCTAGCGTTGTGCCCATGGTTCTGCTGAAGTCGATCGCCCTGTTCATCGTGGCCGCCCTCGCCGAGATCGGCGGCGCATGGCTGATCTGGCAAGGCATCCGCGAGCACAGAGGGCTGCTGTGGATCGGCGGCGGGATCATTGCCCTCGGCCTCTACGGCTTCGTCGCCACCCTGCAACCAGACGCCGACTTCGGCCGGATCCTCGCCGCCTATGGAGGCATCTTCGTTGCCGGGTCGCTCGCCTGGGGAATGGTCGTCGACAAGTTCAAGCCTGACCGCTGGGATGTTGTCGGCGCGGCGGTGTGTCTCATCGGCGTCGCCGTCATCATGTACGGACCGCGCACCGCAGTCTGACGGGCCGACTTGGCGTCGAAGTCGCCGGTGTCACGGATGGCCGCCGACCTCGACGAGCAGTCCGGCTCGCGCAACCTTGCCGAAGCGGGGCTGGGCACGAAAAGGCGCAGCGTCAGTGCTACCAAGAACTCCTGCGCGGACCGAAGCTGAACAGGCAACCGCCAGGAATGGGCAGCATGTCGAAGGACTCGGCTTCGTAGTCCTCCCATTCCTCCTCGACGACGGGCTCGCGGTTGATGGCCCGTTCGACCACCACCGGTAGCGGCGCCGCTGGGGGAGGCGGCGCCGCCGGAGGGGCGAGTCGCGCGCGGGTTTCGGTCAGGACCCTGGATCGCCTGGAGAGGTCGGCGCCGCAGGCGGAGCAGGCCCGTCCGCCGTGGTTGACCGTCTCGCACACGCCGCATCGCCAGGTCGCGATCATCGGGATCGACCCTTCTCGGCCCGGGTCAACAACCTGCCCACCAAGCTGCGCAGGCCCGAGTCTCGTGCACCGGAGTCGGCCGGCGGACCGGTTCGAGTCGCAGACGAACTACCTGGAATCGTGGGGACGCCCGCATCGGCAATGCGCAAGCCCTTCCCGCGCAGCGCCGACGTCGAGTGCGAGTCCGGTCGGACGACAGGCAACGGCGGCTTCGCAGTGGTCGTGGGGGCACCGGGGCGCTGCGCCATGAGAGTGGCGTGCACCTCGTCGATACTCGGCCGGGCATCAGGATCCGCCAGCAGCATGCGGTTCACCAGTTGCGCAACGGGGCCGGGAAGCCCGGCCGGGGGAAGCAGCAGCGGTTCGCCGTTCAGCACCGCTATGGCCGGCTCGTGGTGAGCCGGGTCGAAGGGTGGCACCGAACCCGTGAGGTACTCGGCATAGATCAGGCCGAGAGCGAAGATGTCGGCACCTTCGGTGAGCTCCGAGGCGTTGTCGGCACCCTGGACGTAGCGCGCCAGTTCAGGCGAGTAGAAGTTGATGGTCCCGACGATCTCGTCGGCAGGCGGCGGGTTTCCCACCACGTAGGAACTGTCGAAATCGATCAACTTGGTGGTGTACCCGAGCTCTGTGCGCTTGATGAGCACGTTGCTCGGCTTCAGGTCGCCGTGCACGATGTGCAGCTCGTGCAAGATCCGAAGGCTGTGCGCAACGGTCATCATCAACACCAGCTTGGCGGAGAACTCAAGGCGCGCAACGTCTTCGACCTCCATTCCCGCCGGGTCGATCTTCTCAGTGACCTTGTAGTACTTCGCGCCCTGCCGGAAGAAGTCAAGGGTGGTGATCAGGTTTCCGCGGTAGCGGGTCACCGGCGCCAGAGCCACCTGAATTCCGCGGTGATGCGCCTCGAACGCGGCGCAGCGTTCCCGCTTGCGCGCCTTGGTGGCTGCGCTGCCCGGTGCGTCGTCATCGGGGAAGGTCGGGCTGAGGAACCGCTTGATGAAGTACTCGCGGCCATCCCGCTCGGCGAAGGTCCATTCGCTGAGGCCGGCCCCGACGACGCGGAAATCCTCCAGCAAGGTGTAGCCGCCGACAACCGCTCCGGTTTTCATGAGTTCTCCGCAATCGGCCCGGGCTCGCCCAGGAGTAGCTGGTAGTCCACCTTGTAACGAGCCCACAACTGCGCTGTCTGCTCGGTCAGTCGTTCACGTGAGGCCTGCAGTTGCGCTTCCATCAGGTCTGTCTCCGCGGCCGTCCTGTCCAGTGGCTCCACCCATTGGGACGTGACCACATCCAGGCGGTCGGAGAAACCCGCCCGGAAGCCGTCGTGATCGGTACCGACACCCAGGACTGCCATCGATGCATCATCCCCGGTGATCGCCCTGATCGATTCCTGCACGGCGGTGGACCAGCTCTCGGTGTCCGGTGCGCCGAGCAGGGCCGCCAGGATGGAGTGTTCGAAGTGCATCGGCGAGCGGAAGTATCCGAAGCACCCATCGGTCGCGGCGACCAGGAGGAACGGGGCGGTCAGGTCGACGGTTCGGTGGCGAACGAGAAAGGGGGTGTCGGCAGACATGGCGTTGCTGACGATCGAATCGTCCCGCAGGTTGGCCATGGCGTCACCCAGGTCCTTGATGTCGTCGACGGTGAGTTGCTGGAGTCCGTGGGTGGGATCCAGGGCGTAGACGCGGGAATCACCTGCCCACCACAGACGACAGGTCCAGCCCGGTTCATCGAGGGCGCGGCGCTGCACGGACGCCAGCGCCATCGTCGTCGGCAGGGCCCGGAGCAGTTTCGAACGGAGAGCGCTCCGTGGTGCCCGCAGTTCGGCCCAGCGGGCTGTCAACGCGTGTTCCACGCATTCCCTGAGGTCCTCGGCGGTGGCCGGTCCGTCCAGGTCGGCACCGAGGTCCAGCAAGATGCCCAAGCGCTGCTCGACGGCAGTTCGGGCGGCCCTTGAGGCGAGATAGGCGCCGGTGCGCGGACCGTCAGGGGTCTCATAGACCGTGCCGCCGGCTCCGCCCATTCCGTCGAAGACCGCGACGAAGGCCGTGCCTTCCCGGCTGTGGTCCAGGATCGGGTCGGCGTCCTCGCCGTGCTCAGGGAGCTTGGCAAGGTTGAACCGGAACGCGACGGGCCACCACGGTGCCACCGGAGCGGCATCCGCCACGGGGGTTCGGTCCACCTTCTCGGCATCAGGCGACCGATCCGCGCCCACCGATGCATCGGCTTCGGCCTCGGTGGGTTCGCCTTCGGTGCCCAGCGCGTCACCGCTCGGAGATCCGCCGGTGGGAACGCCCGGCTCGGTGCCGGGCTCCGGCTCCGCTGTCGACACCGCGGGCTGTACGTCGTCGGATCCAGCTCCGGGCGGCTGCGGGGCAGCGCCCGTCACCTCCGGTTCGGATTCGCCACTCACACCGAATTGCCGATGGAATCGACGATCGTGCCGTAGTCGACCTCGGACAGGCCGCTACCGGCCTCCGACGGGTGGTGCACGACGTTCTCCCAGTTCGCCGAGATCTCACCCCACCCAGGGCCGTCCGGTGCGAACAGGATGAGCCGCTTGCTGCTGGAACCGACCGGTCCTTGTGGGTCCTCCCACAGATCGGTCAGGTCGCTGAAATTGCTGGGTACGGAGGTGGCCAGATCCGGCGGGAGGTCGGCGAGGTTGAGCGGGTGGGCCGGCGCATCGGTCCAGACCACGATCACCTGACGGCGCCTGTCGCCGACGGTGGTCCACGGGGAGTTGATCGCCAGCGACAAGGCCTCAAGGCCCGACTCCGCCGCATCGCCGCCGCCGTCGGCCACCAAGCCGCTGACGAAGCCGTCGAACGCAGTCTGTTCCTCGGGCAGCGAGTAGAACGAGGACTCCTGCAGTGGCGCTGCTGCGTCGGAGGTGAAGTCGCGGAACGCGATGACCCGAACCCGCAGCGTGTCCACGTTCTTGCCCTTGGCCGTCAGATTGGTCTGCACGTCCTCGTAGAAACGCAGCGCGTTGGCCTTCACCGCATCGATGATCGGGGTCATGCTGCCCGTCACATCGATGCAGAACACGATGTCCACTGCGTACCTCAGACCTCGCACGATCGGCGGCGCAGCGGGTGCGGCAGGAGACTCCGGGCTGGACGAGGCGGGAGTGGACTCGGTCGCGGAGTCCAGCGCCGCCGGCGCGCTCGGGTGGTCCGGGGAGGTCTCCTCGGACTCGCCCGTGGTCGAATCGTCGGCCGTCCCTGCTGTCGGACTCCCGGGCTCGGGGGAAGTACTGGGCGCGACGTCGGGCGTCCCGCTGCTGTCCGATGTCGGTTCGACATCGGGAGCAAGCGTCGGCGACTCGTCAGGAGAACGTGGATCCAACTCTTCGGGCATGGGATTTCCTCCGGGGTAGGCAGGAGTTGACGGCGACACCTGATCGATCGGTGCGACCCGGTGGTACCCCGTGCCGACCACTTTCAGACGGGCAACGCCCACTGCACGGTCAGGCGAGAGTGGTCATCACACGGCCTGGCCGGCCGACGGGGTGATGACGGTTTCGAACCCGATCGGGGTCGCGTCGCTGGGGTGCGGTTCGGGCCGGTCGAGGCTCAGGCGCCGGTCCCGGACGACTGCTCGGCGCCGGCGTCCCCGAAGACGGTCTCCCTGATCTCCCGGACGGCTTCCTCCACCGCACCGGCGACGACGCCGTCACCGGCGAGCTGGGAGGCGACGATCTCCGGGCGGACGAACGACCACTGGGCCATCGCCGCCCGCACCAGGTCCACCAGCTCCGCGCCGCCGGCGGCCGCGACCGGGCCGCCGATCACCAGCAGGCCGGGGTCGATGAGCGCCGTCACGGCACTGACGCCCTGGGCGATGCCCTCCGCCAGCTCGGCCAACAGCGCATGCCCACCCGATTCGGCGGCGAGCAGCGCGCTGCGCACGACTTCCTCGGGAACGTTCGAGGAGCGGATGCCGTGCCGCTTGGCCAGCGCCCGCAGACCCTGGCCACCGACGAGCTGCTGGAATGCGCCGGCGCCGCCGCGGTCGACCCGGGGATGTTCCACGCCCGGCACCGGGAGGTACCCGATCTCACCGGCGCCGCCGTGCGCGCCCAACCGGACCCGGCCGTCCAGCACCAGCCCGAGGCCGACCCCGCGGCCGAGCCAGAGCAGGGCGTAGTCGCTCCGCCCGCGGGCGGCGCCGCTCCTACCCTCCGCCACCGCAGCCAGGTTCACATCGTTGCCGTACCGCACCTGCATCCCGAACTCGGCCGAAAGTCGTTCCGGCAGACCGGATTCCTCCCAGCCGTGCAGATGGCGAGCATGCCGGAGTCGGCCGGTCACCGGGTCGATCACCCCTGGTGTGACGATCATCAGCAGCCGGACTGCCGAGGCCGGGAGTGCCGCCGCGGCCAGCACTCCGTCGATCGCCCGGCGGGCCTCCTCGGCGGGGTCGGACGCCCGTCGGGAGGGGACCTCGACCGCATGGGCGGCCACCACCGCTCCGGTGATGTCGGCCAGCGTGGCAACGCTGCCGTGCTGCTCCACGTGCAGCACCAGAACGTGTCCGGCGCTCGGGTCCACCGCGTAGATGCGGGCATTCGGGCCGGGGCCACCCTCGGCTACGCCGGTGGTCGTGACCAGGCCACGCTGGGCCAGGCGGGTCAGCAGCGACGACACCGTCGGCTTGGACAGACTGCTGAGCTGGCCGACCCGGCCGCGCGTCATCGGCCCATGCTCCAGCAGCAGGTCCAGCACCACCCGGTCGTTGATCTCGCGCAACACCCGCGGCGAGTCGGCGCTGCGGCGTGCAGCCACGACGGGCACCACCGGAACGGCAGCGGCGTGGTCGGGCGTCATCCGCCCCATTCTGTCCCATCGGTGCCGGCCCCGAGCAGTCGCAGCGCCGCCTGCGTCGACGCCCGGGTGGCGCCGTAGGTGGCCAGTGCAGGCACGTCCTCGTCGGCGACCCCGGCCACGCCCATCTCGAGCAGCACGGCGTCCGGCCGGTGGGTGCGGACAGCTGTTGTCAGCTCCCGCATCCAGCGGTGCCGGTGACGATCGCGGGTGATGACCACCACCGTGCCGGCGTCCCGGATTGCCGCGACCGGCAGCTGCGCACCGGCGGTCAGGATCATCTCGGCAAGATCGCCGCGCACCGCACCCGGACCCCACGGGACCACGCCGACGGCGATGTTGGGGGTCTCCTCGCAGCGCAGCAGCAGTCCCGGCCCCGCCCACCGCGGCAGTGGTCCAGCGACGGTGACAGCGCGAGTGGCGGTCGCCACGTCCTCGGCTCCGACACCGGACGCCCCGACCGGCGCTCCGACCTGACGGGAGGCAGCGGCCCCGGCGACGGCCGGCAACCCGCTCACCCGGCGAGCTGCATCGGCCAGCCGGTCTGCCGGCAGTGTTCCGTCGCGGACCGCGTCGACGATCGCGTCGGTGAGGCCGGACAGCTCCTCGTCACTGCGGGTCGCGCCGCCGATGCAGAGCAGATCGGCCCCCGCGGCCAGCGCGAGCACGGCACTTCCGGCCAGCCCGTAGCGTCCGGCCAGTGCCTGCATCTCGAGGGCATCGGTGACGATCACTCCGTCGAAACCCCAGTCCCCACGCAGGATCTCGGTGAGCCAGCGCGCAGAGATCGAGGCCGGCAGGGGATCGACCGCGGGCACCGAGAGGTGTCCGGCCATCACGGTCGCCACCCCGGCGTCGACAGCTGCCCGGAACGGCCGCAGCGGCCCGTTCTCGAGCGCGGCCAGGTCGCCGGCGATCACCGCCGGGTGCAGATGGGTGTCCGCAGAAGTACCGCCGTGACCGGGAAAGTGCTTGGCGCAGGCGGCAACTCCAGCGTCCTGCTGTCCGCGGACGAACGCGACCGTGTGTCGGGCGACCAGGTCGGGATCGGCACCGAAGGCTCGGGTACCGATCACCGGGTTGTCCGGGCGGTCGCCCAGATCGGCACTCGGGGCGAAGTTCAGGGTGACGCCGGCAGCCCGCAGCCGGGCGCCGACCCTGGCACCGACAGAGCGCGTCGTCGCCACGTCGTCCACCCGCCCGAGAGCGGCATTTCCCGGGTAGGGCGACCCGGTGGACGCGTCCAGCCTGGTGACGTCACCGGCCTCCTCGTCGATGGCCACGACGAGCTCCGCACGCTCGGCCAGCAGGACGTCCGTGAGCGCGCGCACCTGCGCGTCGTCCCGCACGTTCCGACCGAACAGGCACACCGCTCCGAGCGACTCGGACACCCTGCGGCGCAACCAGTCCGGGGCAGTCGTGCCGTCGAAACAGGGCATCAGAACGGTGTCGGCGAGTGACCTCAGGGTGCCGGTCGTTCCGGTCGCCGTCATCCCTTCACCGCGCCGGCGGTCAGTCCGGTCGCCACCTTGCGCTGGATGATCGCGAACAGCACGACGATCGGCAGTGCCACCAACGTCGAGGCCGCCATCAGGGCACCCCAGTCGACGCCCTTGGTGGTGATGAAGGTGTCCAGCCAGACGGTGATGGTCTGGTTCGTGTTCTGCTTGATCAGCACGTAGGCGAACAGGTACTCGTTCCACGCCTGGATCACCGCGAACACCGTGGTGGCCACCAGTCCCGGCGCCGCCAGCGGCAGGATGATCCGCCGGAAGGCCTGCCCGCGGGTGCAGCCGTCCACCATGGCGGCCTCCTCGAGGTCCTTCGGGACCGCCGCGATGAACCCGCGCAGCATCCACACCGTGAACGGCAGCACGAACGACAGGTACGCCAGGATCAGCCCGATCGATTTGTCCGTCAGGTGCGCCTTGTTGAGCATCAGGTACATCGGGATGATCAGGCCCTCGATGGGCACCATCTGGATCGTGATGACCAGGATGACGAGCGCCTTGCGGCCGGTGAAGTTCATCCTGGCCAGGGCGAGCGCGGCCAGGAAGCCGATCACCAGGGCGATCAGGGCCGTACTTCCCACCACCACCAGGCTGTTGAGCAGGCTGCCCAGGAATCGCGGCTGCTCCAGTGCCCGCCGGTACGAGTCGGTGGTGAACGGGGCCGGGAACCACTGCGGGTCGACCCGGCGCAGGTTCACCCCGAGCTTGAACGAGCTGGCGAGCATCCAGTAGACGGGGAAGATCATCACCAGCCCGACCAGCACACCGAGCAGGTTCCACACCGACCCGGCGAGCATCCTCCGGGTCTGCCTGCGGCGCCGCACGGGTGGCCGCGGAACGCTGATCGGTGCTCTCGTCACGGGTCGGTCCTCCAGCAGCGTCATGAGCGGCTCTCCTCGTCGCTGCTGCGCAGCACGTTGCGGACGGCCACCGCCGACAGCACGCCGAGCAGCAGCACGCTGATCAGCGCGATGGCCGCCCCGTAGCCGAAGTTCTTGTTGGAGAAGGACTCCACGTACGACCAGATGCCGATCGTGTAGTAGCTGTCCTTGTTGGCACCGATGTCGCGCAGCAGCCAGATCTGGGCGAACACCCGGTAGTCCCAGATGATCGAGAGGGTGATGACGATCATCAGCGTCGGCCGGATCGCCGGCAGGGTGACGAACCGGAACACCCGCCACGCACCGGCGCCGTCCAGCCGGGCCGCCTCGACATGGTCCTTCGACACCCCGGTCAACGCGGCGTGCAGGCTGATCACCACGAACGGCAGGGCTCCCCACACCACGATCGCGGTGATCACCATCCACCCCGTCAACGGCTCCTTGAACCAGTTGAACGTCCTGGTCGGCAACACCCCCACCTTGAACAGCACGTAGTTCAGGACGCCGAACCGCTGGTCGATCAACCAACGCCAGATCGGCATCGCGATGATCGGCGGCATGGCCCAGACCGTCACCATCGACAGCATCAGGAAGGTCCGCACCGGACGGGCGACCTTGGCCAGCAGATGCGCCAGCGCCAGTCCCAGTCCGACGGTCAGACCGACGGCCACCACCACGAACTGGACCGTGCGCGACAGCGCTGCCCAGAACTCTTGGGACGCCAGGATGTCGCCGTACTGCTGCAGACCGACGAAGGTGGCCTCACGACCGCCGATCAGCTGGTCGAGGCCGTACTTCTGCATCGAGACGATCAGCAACCGCACCAGCGGGACCGCGAGGACCACCGCCAGTACGAGCAGCAGCGGCGCGACCATCAGCCACGGGGTGAACCCGGATCGCCTGCCGGAGCCCCGGCCCCCGCGACGACGAGACGTCGCCGCAGGAGCCGGGGGAAGGGGCGTACTGGTGGTGGTCATCGCGTGGGTCAGCCGTTCAGCAGCTCGGTGATGCGGCTGCTGGCCTCTGCGGTGGCGTCATCGATCGACGAGGAGCCGGTGAGGACCGCGTCGAACATGTTCTGCAGCACCCGGGAGTCCTCGACCTTGGTCCAGTTCTTCGAGTTCGGCACGAACCGACCCGTGGACGCGGCCTTGACGACCGTCTCCGCGTTGGCATCACCCTTCTTCGGGGTGAACGTCGTGGCGTTGGCGATGTAGCCCTTGGCGGCCAGTGCGCCCTGATACTTCTTGCCGGTCAACAACTTCGTGTACGCCTTCGCAAGATCCGCGTTCGGCGTCCTGCCATTGATGACGATGTCGCTGCCACCGAGGAACTGCGGCAGCACGGTCCCCGGCTTGCTTCCGGGCACCACGAAGATGCCGACCTTGCCCTCCAGCTTCGGATTGCCGTTCTCCTTGTCGGTGACGACCCCTGGCTTCCAGGAGGCGTCGATGAACATGGCCGCCTGGTCCTGCGCCATCACCAGGGCGTCGTCGGCCTCGTCGGTCCCGTCGCCACCGCGGGACACGGCGCCGACGAAGTCCTTGAGCCGCTGCAGGCCGGCCTTCGATGCGGCGGAATCCAGTGTGCCGGTCCATTTTCCGTCGGCAGCCTGGGTGGCGATCTCGCCGCCGGCGTCCCAGACGAACGACATGCCCTCGTACCAGTACTGGCTGGGGAAGTAGAGACCGGAGAACGACCCGTCATCGCCATGGTCGGCGAGCAGCTTGACGCCTGCTGCCTGCAGGTCGTCGAGCGAGTCGAACGGCGGCTTCAACCCGGCCTTGTCGGCGAGGTCGGTGCGGTGGATACCGACCCGGACCCCGGCGTAGTAGGGCACCGCGATGAGCTTGCCGTCGTACGTCGCAGACTCCTTGAGCCCGCCCAGCCAGGCATCGGAGTTGTCGAAGTCCGCAGCGGTCAGTTCCATCAGCGCACCGGCCCCGGCGAACTGGGCGACCTGGGTGTTGCCGAGTTCCAGGACATCCGGAGCGGTCCCTGCGGTGTCGGCCAGACCGGTGGCCACCTTGGTCGTGTACTCGCCCCAGGTCTGCTCCTGCAGGTCGACCGTCACTCCGGGGTGGGCAGCCTCGAACTCGGCGTCGAGGGCCTTGATGTCGATGTCCTTGAGCGTGTCGCCCTGCATCCACACCCGCAGCGTCTGCTGCTCGCCCGTCGGCGCCTCGGCCGAGGTGGCGGCGCTGCTGGTGGCCTCGGCAGGCGCCACGCTGCCCGTCGAGGAGGGGGTGGTGACGCTGCTGGACTGCCCCTGCGCGGACGTGGGCGACGGGGCGGCAGGCGCTCCGGTGGAACCCGCCCCGCTCGGATCGGGATCGGCGGCGCACCCTGCGGCCACCAGGCCCGCGGCGGTCAGCACGGCGATCAGACGGCGACTGCGGATACCGGCTCTCATCCTGTTCTCCCTCGTTGGAGTGACTCCCTGACCGAATAGTTAGGGAAGTTGTCCTATCTAATGTCCGAGAGACCGCGTCGTCAAGAGCTGGGCGGAATTCGGCCGCAGATCGGCCGGACGCTCCGAGCGAGTTCGCGCATCGGCCGGTACGCACCGGCTTCGCTGGCTACCGTTCTGCAGATGAAGACGACCACCCGCCTCCGCGCCACCGCCCTGGCCGCTCTGCTCGTCCTCGCAGTCAGCGCCTGCGGCGGCGAGGTGACCGGGAGCCCGGCCGGGCAGGCGTACTCCCCGCCCGACCCGGCAACGGCGACCGCGCAGTCGATCGACCTCGAGGAGGCGGTGGCGGTCAGCCCCGCGGGGACCCTGTTGGCCATCGCCAAGGACAACAGTCTGTGCGTGCGGGATCGGGTGCCGACGGGCGCCAAGGGAACATCGTCCACCTGCGCGGAGGACCCCGACATCACCGGACGGCAGCCCGCCGTGTTCTCCCCGACCGGCTCGCGCCTGGTCGTCTTCGAAAACCCGGGCCAACACGGAAATCGCGCGCGCGCCTGGATTGTCGACGCCTCTTCTGGGACGACTGTCCCGATCACCCTCCCCGCGGCGACGTCATCCAACGGCCCGAGCCCGACAGCGCCCAGCCCTACATCGACCACCGGGACCGGCTCGGCTCTCCGGGACGCAGCGGTCACCTATCTGTGGCAATCGGACGACGCACTGTTCGCCGTCGGCATCACTGGGGCGGTGTACCGCATCACCCCGTCCACCGGCGCGGCAGTGGTGCTGGCGCCCAGCGGCGACCGCACGAAGGAGACGGTCACCGTGGCCGCCATCGGCGGCGGCACCATTGCCATGGTGTGGGAGCGCAGATCCCGAGGCGGCGCTCGGCTCGTGACGGTCTCGATCGCTGACGGCGCCGTGCGGGATCCGGCGGTCACCTTCGACCAGGACATCACCCACCCCATCCTGCTGGGCGTCTCGCCCGACGGCGGGAAGGCCCTGCTCAGCACGGCGAACCTGCAGACCTTGGTTCCCGGCGAGACAGGGATCTACGACCTGACGTCCGGACAACACACCGTGATCGCAGGTACCGAACGCACCTACGCCGCAGGCGGTGCTTTTTCTCCCGACGGGTCGGTGGTCGCCTTCGTCGCGAGTGGAGCGGCGACCGACATCCGATCGAAGCCCACAGCCGCGGACGGCAACCGGTTCCATCTCCAGTTGGCGCCGGCCGACGGCAGCACCGCACCCCGCGACCTCCTCGGAGCCGACGACGAGACGCGCAACGTGTACGGGCCGCTGTTGTGGTCTCCTGCCGGCGTCATCGTCACTGCCGCGAGTCCCAGCCCGCAGGCGGCAGCCTGGATCGTCACAGGCTGACCGACCGTCAGGGCCGCGAACGTCAGCCCCAAACGACCGTCAGGACCGCGAACCTCGGGCTGAAACGACCGTCAGTACCGCGAAGGTCAGCGGGGGTCGCCCACCGCCGTCAGCCCCGGTGCCGGCTGGGCATCGTCGACCACCGGACGGCGACGCTGGGAGATGCCGCGGACCAGCGTCGGAAGCGACGGCAGGGTGAAGCGGTCCGGGGCGTCCTCGAGCACGCCGCCGGTCGGATCGTCGTCACCGGTCTGTCGGACGAGATCTGTTGCCGGACGGATGATCTCGCGGATCACCAGCACCGCCAGCATCACGACCAGTGCGCCGCGGATGATCGCCGCGCCGATGAACGGATAGATCGACAGGTAGAGCGGCTGCCCCTGGGCGTTGTTCCCGGCGAACTGCAGCATGAGCAGCAACCAGGTGACCGCCTCGCAGAACTGCCAGATCAGCACCGGCCGCCAGCGCGGGAGCGCCAGGGCGACCAGCGGCAGCAGCCAGATCGAGTACTGCGGCGACCACACCTTGTTGGTCAGCAGGAAGGCCGTCACCACCAGGAACGCGAGCTGGGCGAACCGTGGCCGCCGCTCCGCCGAGAGCGCCAGCCAGCCGATCGCCGCGCAGGCGATGAGGAACAGCACCAACGACACCGCATTCAGCAGCGTCGGCGTTCCGCCCGACACGGTCGCGTTCCAGATCGTCGAGCCGGACAGCTGCTGGACGATGAAGTACCAGCTGTCGTACTCGGGTGGACGGGCAGAGTTCAGCCGGATGAACTCGTACCAGGCGTCCGGATGCAGCAGCATCACCGGCACGTTGACCACCGCCCAGGCGATCACCGCTCCGACGAGTGCCTTCACGAACGCCGGCATCCGACCCGACCGCAGGCACAGCACCAGCAGCGGCCCGAGCAGCAGGATCGGATACAGCTTGGCCGCCATCCCGAGGCCCAGCAGGATCCCCGCGACGCCGGGCTTCTTGCGCGACCAGGCGAGCATGCCGCCCGCGGTGAGCCCGACGGCCAGCAGGTCCCAGTTGGTGAACCCGTGCACGATCAGCAGCGGACCCAGACACATGATCGCGGTGTCCCACACCCGCTTCCGCGCCATCCGCGCGGTGCACATCACGGCCCAGAGGTAGCACAGGCTGAGCACGATCGCGCCGATCGAGAAGTAGGACGCGACGTCGAGACCCTGCGGCACCACCCCGGACCTGCCCAGCTCGAGGTAGCCTTGGTTGACCCAGCTGATCCCCCACATCAGGACACCGGTGAGTACCGGATACTCCAGATAGCGGACCGTGCCGATCGCGCCGATGTCAGGGACCGTCACCAGTGCCCCGTCCTGGACCTGCCGGTAGCCGGTCTTCGGGTCGCCGACGACGTCCTGGTCACTGAGCTGGACGGTCCCGTCCGGACCGACGTACTGCAGTTGGCCGTCCACCGTGCTGACCCGATCGGCCGGGTAGATCCGGCGCTCGCCCTGATCGGTGAGGTCGATGAAGGAGTTCGCGTAGGGGAAGTCGGCCGGCCGGTTGAGGCCTCGACTGCCGTACAGCGGGACCACATCGTTGTAGCAACCGGTGAGCCAGGGCTTGTTGCCGCCCTGGTCCAGCACCGGCGGATCACCCTTGGTCTGGATGCACGGCGATTTCGCCAACCAGCCCAACGCCAGCACGAAGATGGCCATCAGCAGGCACACCCGCAGCGGGGTGATCAGCACGTTGCGACCGACCTGGGCGTGCCTGCCCAGCGGCCCGCCCACCAGGCTCGAGGCGCGGCGGACGGTCGGATCGGTCCACGACGGGACGACCCGTTCGTCCGGTCCGAGAGAGGCACTGGGTGCGAGGTCGGTCCCGCGGTGACGTCGCCGGCTCGAGCGACCTCCGCCGCGGGTGGTGCCGGTCGCCGATGGCGTCGCTGCGGCGGCCTGGGACGGGTCGTTCGCGGCATCGGGGGTGGCTGCTTCCGGCGCGAACGCACGGTCCGGATGGTCGGCCGGGAGCGGGGCGAACGCGGCCTCCGACTCGGTGAACACTCCGGGCGTCGGCGACGGAACGGGGGCCATTGCATCCCCCGACCCACCCGGATCCACACCCGGCCCCTCGCCGGCACGATCGCTCACCCGGCAGAGCCTACTGATCGCCCGGGTCCGGACGGAGGCCGTCGGAGGGAGTCACTTGGCGACGCGCCGCCGGGACCGTCGGGGGGCGGTCTCGACCTCGTCCCCGGCGGTGGCCCTGCCCATCACGAAGGAGGCGATGAGGTGGTTCCAGGAGCAGGTCCGGCAGACCTCGACCTGGTGCACGGTGAACTCGTCGACAGTGCCGGCCAGCCGCTCCAGCTCGTCCGGGGTGCGGGCCGATCCGGCCATGTGTTTGATCAGGTCGCCGTAGATCCAGAAGACGTTCGTCAGCGGTTCCTTCCGGCACACCGGACACGGCTGATCGGTGACGATGCCGTGGAACTTGGCTGCTCGCACCAGGTACGGCGAGGCGTCGCAGACTTCGCTGACTGCCGTCCGTCCGGCCATGACCTCGGCGAGCACGGCACGGCGACGCAACGCGTAGTCCACCAGTCCTCGCTGCGTCTTCATCGAACCAGGCTACGCCCGGCTCCTGTCGCAGCTCCGGCGGTCCCCGCAGTGTCGCACCGGCGACAGCGAGCGGTCGGGATGGCGGATCCAGCACTGCTGGACCTATCGTTCTGATATATCGTTCCGATACATCCGACGCGCTGCGTCACCGACGCTGGGAGGGTAACGACATGGCGGCAGCCTCCGCACGCCCTCCGCGATCCGGCAGCGACGTGCTGGAGCTGGCGGTGCTGGGACTGCTGGCGGACGGTCCCACCCACGGTTATGCACTCAAACAGCGGTTGTCCGCTGTGCTCGGCACGTTCCGGGCGTTCTCCTTCGGCTCGCTCTACCCGACGTTGAAGCGGCTGACCGTTGCCGGATTCGTCCTCGACCAGCACGTGCCCGTCGACGTCGATGCCGTTCCGCTGACCTCCAGACGGTCGAGGGTGATCTACGTGATCACGCCCGACGGCAAGGAACGGCTCACCGACCTGCTCGCCGATGCCGGTCCGCAGACCTGGTCGGACGACGGATTCGGCGTCCACCTCGCGTTCTTCGCCCGCACCCCGTCACCGATCAGGGTGCGGATCCTCGAGGGCCGGCGGCGGCGCATCGAGGAGGGGCGGGAATCGCGGCGGTCCGCCCTGACCAGGGCCGCCGAACGGCTCGACCGGTACACCGCCGAACTCCACCAGCTCGGACTCGACGCCGCCGACCGGGAAGTGCGGTGGCTCGATGAGCTCATCGCTCACGAGCGGGAGCACCACGCCGGCGGACCGCCCTGCGCCTATCCCGATCCACCGGGTGCCGACTGAACGTACCGGCGCTGCTGAGTCGATGGCCTGCCACCCCACCGAGCCCGGCGCCCCAGCCCACCGCCCCTGCCCACCGCCCCAGCCCACCGCCCCAGCCCACCGCCCCAGCCCAGTGGGCCCCCCACCTCGTCCCGCCACCCCACCCCACCCGGCAGTCCGCTGCCGGGACGAAGAACAGGAACCCTCGATGTCCGCTGCTGTGCCCGTCCCCGATTCCGCAGCCGAACAGCGCACCGCCGGTCATGGCACCCACCCGATCCGGGTCGCGATCGTCGGGGTGGGCAACTGCGCCTCCTCGTTGATCCAGGGGGTGCAGTACTACCGGGACGCCGAGCCGGGCACCACCGTCCCCGGCCTGATGCACGTCCAGTTCGGCCAGTACCACGTCTCCGACCTGCAGTTCGTGCTCGCACTCGACGTCGATGCGAACAAGGTCGGCGTCGACCTCAGCAAGGCCATCACGGCGAGCGAGAACAACACCATCACCTTCGCGGAGGTGCCGCCGCTGGGCGTCACGGTGCAGCGCGGCCACACCCTCGACGGGCTCGGCAAGTACTACCAGCAAATGATCGACGAGTCCGACGCCGAACCGGTCGACGTGGTCGCCGCGTTGCGGGAGGCGCAGGTCGACGTGCTCGTCTGCTACCTGCCGGTCGGCAGCGAGGACGCCGCGAAGTTCTATGCGCAGTGCGCCATCGACGCGGGGGTGGCCTTCGTCAACGCACTGCCGGTGTTCATCGCCGGCACCCCGGAATGGGCCGAGAAGTTCCGGGCCGCAGGGGTTCCCATCGTCGGCGACGACATCAAGAGCCAGGTCGGCGCAACCATCACCCACCGGGTGATGGCCAAGCTGTTCGCCGATCGCGGCGTGGTGCTCGACCGGACCCTGCAGTTGAACGTCGGCGGCAACATGGACTTCATGAACATGCTCGAGCGCGAGCGCCTGGAGTCGAAGAAGATCTCCAAGACGCAGGCCGTCACCTCACAAGTGGGCCACGACCTGGGTGCACGCAACGTACACATCGGCCCGAGCGACTACGTCTCCTGGCTGGACGACCGCAAGTGGGCCTACGTCCGCTTGGAGGGTCGGGCCTTCGGTGACGTCCCGCTGAACCTCGAGTACAAGCTGGAGGTCTGGGACTCCCCGAACTCGGCCGGCGTGATCATCGACGCGGTACGCGCCGCCAAGATCGCCCTCGACCGCGGCCAGGGCGGCCCGGTGCTCTCGGCGTCGTCGTACTTCATGAAGAGCCCGCCGGAGCAGTACGGCGACGACGTCGCCCGCGACAAGGTGGAGGCCTTCATCCGCGGCGAGTGACTCGGACGGTGGTCGAGCGACGTCACCGGTGATCGAGCCATTTCACCGGTGACCGAGCAAACGACGAAGGAGCGCGACGAGATCCCACCCCGACACGACCGACTCTCGCCGATCGAGCGACGAAGGAGTCGAGATCCCGTCAGATCGCCAGCCGGGTGACGAGGATGTGGCCCTCGATCCGCGTTTCTGCAGGAACTCCTGCGGAATCAACGATCGAGGGCCACCAGTTCGTCACTTGCCGGGCGCAGGTGTCGGAAAGTGGCCGCCCGTCGCGCATTTCCGCAGAGCGTCCTGCAAGTTCTCGAATCCGGCGGCCGTTCTCCGACACCGTCGCCGGCACCCGACCCTGCGGCTGTGCCGTTCGAAGTCGTGACGCCGTCCCGGGCCCCCGCGCCGCACGCGGTTCGGCACGGATACGTGCTCGCAGCGCCTGTTCGGCGTTTTCACGCCGACCCCGTGGGCGCCGGTGGATCCGTTCGGCACGATGACGTGTCCCGGTGCCGGGTCGGTGTTCTTGTGCCGAACACCGTCGTCCGGGTCAGGAACCGGGGTCACACGGGAACCACAGCGGGCGCTGGTTCGCTGTAGACAGGGAGTGGACGGCCCGCATCACACGAAGGAGCACTGCCATGGGATTCATCTTCACGCTCATCGCCCTGGTCGGGCTGCTGGCCGCCCTCGGCTACGCCGGCTTCCTGTGGCAGTTCGACAAGGTTGCGCAGAAGCGGGCCGGCGGCGAGGTGGCGCGGCAGCGGATCAAGAAGCGGATGCCGCTCGCCCTCGGCTCCACGGCCGCTGCGGCACTCGGCCTGATCATCACTGCGGCCTCGGGAACGGGTGGCGACATCCTGGGCATCATCCTGGCCGGTGGCGCGGGCGTGTGGTCGGCGAGCCAGATCGGACAGGCGAACAAGCAGCTCTGAGGCCTCGGGCACCTGCCGGTGGGTGATCTGCCACACGAGCAGCATCATCGGCGCTGGTCAGCGTCCTGCTCGGTGACCTGTGCCGGCGCGCGCGGAGTAGCGTCGTTCGCTGTGGACACCTGGGGACTGACGCGCCGGCGGCACGTCGACTTCGGACGGATCCACAGCGCGATCTGACGCGGTCGGCGCTGTGACTCCGTCCCGCTGACCCGTCCCCGCTGCGCGCCTGCCACGGGGACACCCCCGAAAGGCCCTCCCCGTGCGTGCTCTGCTCCGTCGTGTCCCCTTCGCTGCCCAGGTGCTGCTCGCCCTGGTACTCGGCGTCCTCATCGGGCTGGTCGCCCGGTCCATCGGCCCGGTCGCCGACGGCACCCCGAACTGGTTGACCACCACCCTCAAGACCATCGGCTCGACGTTCGTCAGCCTGCTCCGGGTGATCGTGATCCCGTTGATCATCACCGCCGTGATCGCCAGCATCGCCAACCTGCAGAAGGTCGGCAACGCGGCGCGGCTGGCCGGCAAGACGTTGCTGTGGTTCGCCGGCACCGCTCTGATCGCTGTATTGATCGGCATCGGTCTCGGGCTGGTGTTCCGGCCGGGCGACCACACCTCGGTGGCCGCCGACGCGGCGACGACGGTCGGCACCCAGGGCTCGTGGTGGGACTTCCTGCTCGGCCTCGTGCCGTCCAACTTCCTGGGGCTCGAGGCCTCGACGTCCGGCTCCGCCGACTCCGGGTTCGACACCTCGCTGTCGTTCAACGTGCTGCAGCTGTTGGTGATCGCGGTGGCGATCGGTATCGCCGCCCTCAAGGTCGGCCCCGCCGCGAAGCCGTTCCTGGACTTCAACGCCGCGCTGCTGGCCATCGTGCAGAAGGTGCTCTGGTGGATCATCCGACTGGCCCCGATCGGCACCCTCGGCCTGATCGCCACCGCCACCGCCAGCTACGGCTGGAACTCCCTCGCCAGCCTGGGCGTCTTCACCATCGCCGTCTATGTCGGCCTGGCCCTCGTGTTGTTCGTCGTCTACCCGATCCTGTTGCGGGTCAACGGGCTGTCGCCGCGCAAGTTCTTCGCCGGTGCCTGGCCAGCGATCCAGCTGGGGTTCGTCTCGCGCTCCTCGATCGGCACCCTGCCGGTGACCGAGCGGGTGACGGTCGACAACCTCGGCGTCCCGCGGGAGTACGCGAGCTTCGCGGTGCCGCTGGGCGCCACCACCAAGATGGACGGCTGTGCGGCGATCTATCCGGCACTGTCGGCGATCTTCGTCGCGCAGTTCTTCAACATCGACCTGTCGTTCGGTGACTACCTGCTGATCGTGCTGGTCTCGGTGGTCGGCTCGGCGGCGACCGCCGGTGTGACCGGCGCCGTCGTCATGCTGACGCTCACCCTGTCGACGCTGGGGCTGCCGCTGGCCGGCGTCGGTCTGCTGCTGGCCATCGACCCCATCCTCGACATGGGCCGCACCGCGGTGAACGTCGCCGGTCAGGCGCTCATCCCGACCATCGTGGCGAAGCGGGAGAACCTTTTGGACGAAAGGACATACGACTCGGCCAGCACCGTCGATCCGTTCGCCGAGAAGAAGGAACCGGTCACCATCTGACGGGCTCGCTGATTGCCGACGGGGTCTCGACTCGTTCGTTCCTCACTCGCTCGACCAGCGAGGGTTTTCGATGTCCGGCACGGTCCGTCGTACCGGCATCGACCTCGGGCTGGCTCCCTCGGACGGCAGTGGTGCGCCACGACATCTGCTCCGGGCAGACAGATCGGACACAGCGGGACCTTTGTTCTGGTCCACCTCCGGTCTGATCGTCACCCAGCACCAGCGCGCACCGTTGCTGGGCGCGTGGAAGATCAGCGGATGAGTACGGCGGGCGACCAGCGACGGTTCGAGATCACTCCGGCAGCTCGTGCACCTGTGAGCTGCCGGTGACCCGGGCGATGGCGCGCATCTTGTTGGCAGCGTCGAGCGCGGCGACCTTGTACGACTCGGCCAGCGTCGGGTAGTTGAAGACCGCGTCGACCAGGTAGTCGACGGTGCCGTCGAGGCCCATCACGGTCTGGCCGATGTGCACCAGCTCGGTGGCGTTGCTGCCGAAGACGTGCACCCCCAACAACTTCCGGGTCTCGGCGTGCACGAGCAGCTTGAGCATCCCGTAGGAGTCGCCCAGGATCGCGCCCCGCGCGAGCTCCCGGTACCGGGCCACGCCCACCTCGAACGGCACGTTCTCGGCGGTCAGGTCGTCCTCGCTGCGGCCGACGTAGCTCACCTCGGGGATCGTGTAGATGCCGATCGGCTGCACCTCGACCTCCTGGCTGATCCCCACCGGCTCACCGAAGGCGTGGTAGGCGGCGCGACGACCCTGTTCCATCGACGTCGCGGCCAGCGCCGGGAAGCCGATCACGTCGCCGACGGCGTAGATGTGTTCCACCGAGGTCCGGAAGTGCTCGTCGACATCGATCCGGCCGCGGTCGGCGGCGGTGAGGCCCGCCGCCTCCAGGTTCAGCCCGTCCGTCACCCCCTGACGTCCCGCGGAGTAGAGCACCGTGTCCGCCGGGATCTTCTTGCCGGACTCCAGGATCGTCAGCGTGCCGCCCTGGTGCCGCTCGACCATCCGCACGCTCTCGGAGAACCGGAAGGTGACGGCATGATCGCGCAGCTGGTACTGCAGGGCCTCGATGATCTCCCGGTCGCAGAAGTCGAGCATCGAGGCACGCTTCTCCACGACCGTCACCTTCGTGCCGAGGGCGGCGAACATCGAGGCGTACTCGATGCCGATCACCCCGGCCCCGACCACCACCATCGAGTTGGGCACCGATTCGAGGTTGAGGATCTGGTCGGAGTCCACGATGGTCCTGCCGTCGAAGTCGACGCTCGGTGGCCGGGCCGGCTTGGTGCCGACCGCGATGACGATCTTGTCGGCCGACAGCAGCCGCTGGTTGCCGGTGCCGTCGTCCACCACCAGCTCGTGCGGACCGGAGAACTTCGCGAGGCCCGGGATCAGCGCAACCTTGTTGCGGGACAACTGGTTCCGGATGACGTCGATCTCCCGATCGATGACGTGCTGGGTCCGCGCCGACAGGTCGCCGACGGTGATGTCGTCCTTGACGCGGTACGACTGGCCATAGAGCTCGCGTTGCGTCATCCCGGTGAGGTAGAGCACCGCCTCGCGCATGGTCTTGCTCGGGATCGTGCCGGTGTTGATGCACACCCCGCCGACCATGTCGCGTCGCTCCACCACCGCCGCATGCTTGCCGAGTTTGGCAGCGGCGATGGCTGCCTTCTGACCGGCCGGGCCGGACCCGATGACGAGAAGGTCGAAGTGTTCCACTCCGGCAGTGTGGTCGATGCCCCCCTCCGCGGGTAGGCCCGGGGTGAACATCTCGTGACGCGGAGCAGACCGGCACCCTGCGACCATCGGTCAATGGCCCGCCCCGGAGAACCGTCACCTCAGGCGAGGACGAAGTAGCGCAGCCACAGGTAGGGCGCTGCCACGACCACCGTCACCACGGTGACGACGACGCCCTTCCGGGTGAACTCCCAGAAGGAGATCGGGAATCCCGCGCGGGCGGCGATCCCGAGCATCACGACGTTGGCGCTGGCCCCCACAGCGGTCATGTTGCCGCCGAAGTCAGCGCCCGCAGCGAGCGCCCACCAGAGCGCGTCGGAACGCGCAGGGTCGGCGATGTCCTGGGTCAGGGCGAGCACCAGCGGACTCATGGTTGCGACGTAGGGGATGTTGTCGATCACTCCGGACAGCACGGCCGAGACGACCAGGATCAGCATCACCGCCAGCAGCGCATTGCCGCCGGTGGCGTTCGCTGCGGCCTCGGCCAGCTGTCCGATGACCCCGGTCTTCACCAGGGCACCGATCATGATGAACAGGCCGGCGAAGAACAGCAGGGTCTCCCACTCGACCGCAACCAGGTACTGGTCGGGACGGGTCTGCGAGATCAGCACCAGTAGGCCGGCGCCCAGCAGGGCCACCACCGACGGCTCGACATGGATGAGCGAATGGCTGACGAATCCGGCGAAGACCAGCGCCAGCACGATGCCGCTCTTGATCAGCAGGCCGCGATCGCGGATGGCCTCCCGCTCGTTCAGCGTCATCACACCAGCGACCCGCTCGGGATCGACGTCGAAGGAACCCTTGAACAGTCGCGGCAGGATCAGCGTGAAGACGACCAGCTCGATCACGACGATCGGCGCCATGTTGACCAGGAAATCGTTGAAGGTGAAGCCGGAGCGACTGCCGATGATGATGTTGGGTGGGTCGCCGATGAGGGTGGCAGCGCCGCCGATGTTGGAGGCGAAGACCTCGGCGAGCAGGAACGGAACGGGCTTGATGTCGAGACGATCGCAGACCAGCAGCGTCACCGGGGCGATCAGCAGTACCGTGGTCACGTTGTCCAGGAACGCGGATGCGACGGCGGTGATCAGCACCAGCAGGATCATGATGTTGCGCGGAGAACCCCGGGCGCGCTTCACCGCCCAGATCGCGACGTACTCGAACACCCCCGTCCGGCGCAGCACGCCGACGATGATCATCATGCCGAGCAGCAAAAAGATGACGTTCCAGTCGATGCCGGTGTCCGCCGAGTAGAACGCGTCCTCGGCGCCGACCACCCCGATGGCCAGCACGACACCTGCGCCGCCCAGCGCGGCAGCCATCTTGGGGATCTTCTCGGTGGCGATGAAGGCATACGCGACGACGAAAACCGCGATGGCGATCCCGCTCATCGGGCACAGCCCTCCCCGTCGGTGGTCAGTGGTGGTCCAGGGCGATCTCGAGCAACCGGGACGCAGTCACCACGCCCGCCAGCCGCCGCCCCTGCATGACCGCGACCATCGGACAGCGCATCCTGGCCATCACGGCCGCCACCTCCACCAATGTGTCGTCGATCTCGACGCGGGGCAGCTCGGGTGTCTGCCGGGGGAGCAGGGACCGTACCGAACGTCCCGCCAAGCGGTCAGCCAGGTGGTCGGACATCGACTCGTCCAGTACACCCGCGAGCGACGGGTCGTCCTGGACATAGCTCGGCACCAGGAACTGCACCACCTCTGACGCCGGCAGCAGAGCCACCGGCACCCCGTCGGTGTCGATCACCACCAGTCCGGGCAGGCGACGCTCGGCCAACAGCCGGGCAGCCTGCAGCGCATCGGAGTCCTGGCCGACGACCGGGAACTCCTCGAACATCTCGGCGGCTCGCATGCATCCACGCTAGGCGGCGATCGACCCGCGCGCTTCTCCGGGTCACCAGGTTCTCGCCTCGGGTGCCACCGATCTACGGACAGCGTCGCACCGCGGTTCCGCGTCGATCGTCGTCGACCTGTAGAAACAAGACCGACCTGTAGAACCGACACCGACGATCTGCCCTCCTGCACCGCGAGGGACGACAGAACCGGGAGCGAGCGTGGACGAGCGGAACCCTCCGGCGGGATCCGACCGCGGCTGGGCCGATCATCGCCACCGCGACGTCTCCGGCGGCTGGCTCCGGCCGACGGTCTTCGGCGCTGTCGACGGTCTCGTCACCAACGCCTCGCTGATCGCCGGGGTCGGTGGTGTCGGCGTCTCGGCCCACACCATCGTGCTGACCGGGCTGGCCGGGTTGGTCGCCGGCGCCTTCTCGATGGGCACCGGTGAGTACATCTCGGTGACGAACCAGAACGAGCTAGTGCAGGCCGAGGTCGCGGTGGAGAAGCGGATGCACGAGCAGTTCCCGGACGCCGAGAGGGCCGAGCTGGCGGAACGGTTCGAGTCCTACGGCGCAGACCGGCAGACCGCGCAGCGGATGTCGGAAGCGGTCTCCTCCGATGCCGACAAGGCGCTGCAGTTCCATGCCAGGGAGGAGCTGGGCGTCGACCCTGACGACCTGCCGTCGCCGCTGCTGGCCGGGAGCGCCAGCTTGGTCGCCTTCTCGCTCGGCGCCGTCCTGCCGCTGCTGCCCTACCTGCTCGGCGTCGCCTGGCTCTGGCTCGCCATGCTGATCGCCGGCGTTGCGCTGCTGGTCGGCGGCATGGTGGTCGGCAGGCTGACGGGGCGCTCGCTGCTGCGCGCCGGGGTCCGCCAACTGCTGCTCGGCGCCCTCGCAGTCGTCGTCACCTTCGGGGTCGGACAGCTGATCGGAATTTCGGTCGCCTGAGCCCTCCGGTATCAGGGGGTGACCGCGCCGCGCCGCCGGATCACCAACAGCCGACCCACCAGGCCGACCACCATGACCGACGAACCGGCGACGATCGACGACCAGGGCAGCGTCGCCACCAGCACGCAGCACCCGACGAGCCCGAGGACGTGCAGCCCACGGGGCCAGCGTCGCTGGTCAGCCGGCTGGGTGAGGGCCGAGGCGTTGGCGATCGCGTAGTAGACGAGCACGCCGAAGGACGAGAAGCCGATGGCACCCCGCAGGTCGGCGGTCAGCACGATCGCCGAGACCACCACGGCCAGGGCCACCTCGGCGTGCTGCGGGACCAGGAACCGCGGGTGGACGACGGCCAGCCACCCGGGAAGATCACCTTCGCGCGCCATCGCCAGGCTCGTCCGGCCGATCCCGGTGAGCAACGCCAGCAGAGCACCCAGACCGGCAGCGACGGCGCCGATCCGGACGACCCAGCCGAACCCACCGCCGCCGACAGCTCCGAGCGCTGCCGTCAACGGGGCATCGGCCGACGCCAGGCGCTCCGGGCCGGCCGCCAGCAGCGCGGCCCCGCCGACCACCAGGTAGACCACTACCGCGATCCCGAGCGCGATCGGGATCGCGCGGGGCAGGGTGCGCGCCGGATCACGGACCTCCTCACCCATCGTGGCGATCCGTGCGTACCCGGCGAAGGCGAAGAACAACAGTCCGGCCGACTGCAGGATCCCGTGCACCCCGCCCGATCCCAGTGCGGACCACTCCTCCGGGCGCAGTGACGCGTCCCGGGAGCCGACCGCGATGACCAACACCACCGTCGCCAGCGCCGTCAGGGAGACGGTCACGAGCACCCGGGTCAGCGTCACCGTGCGGGTCACCCCGCGGCAGTTCAACGCGGCCAGGCCCAGCACGGCGAGCACCGCGACCGCCCGCTGCAGCCACCACGGCCCCGGGACCGCATAGGCGGCGACGGTCAACGCCATCGCCGCACACGACGCGGTCTTGCCGATCACGAATCCCCAGCCGGCGGTGAAACCCCACCAGGACCCCAGTCGTTCCCGTCCGTAGACGTACGTGCCGCCCGAGACCGGGTACACCGCGGCGAGCTGCGCCGAGGCGGTGGCGTTGCAGAAGGCGATCACCGCGGCGATGAGCAGACCGACCAGCAGTCCCGTTCCCGCTGCCGCGGCCGCCGGGCCGAACACGGCGAACACACCGGCACCGATCATCGATCCGAGTCCGATGACGACAGCGTCACCGACCCCGAGCTTGCGATCCAGCGCCCCGCTCGACGCGCTCATCGCCCACCCGGTCCCGTGAGGAGCTCCCGGACGCCACCGGATACCGCTCGAGCCACTGTGTCTCCTGCGTGCGGTGGTGTCGGTCGGGTCGTGGATCCGGTACCGGCCGGATCGCGCCCCTAGCATGGACCTTCCGGCATGCACGGCGCATGCCGACTCCCAGGAGGACCCGGTGCGTCCGCTCCACCTGCCCGTCGTTCGGATCGCGTCATGAGTTCCTCGCAGCCCGCTCCGCTCGTCGGCATCCGGGTCCTGGATCTCACCCAGGTCCTGGCCGGTCCGTGGGGCACCCAACTGCTGGCCGACCTGGGCGCGGACGTCATCAAGATCGAGCCTCCTGGTGGCGGCGACCAGGCCCGGCGCAGCTTCATCTCCGGGGCGGACACACAACTGGGCGCCGACAACGCCGCGTTCCGGGCGGTGAACCGGAACAAGCGCAGCGTGGTGATCGATCTGCGTTCCGAGGCCGGCCGCGCGGTGCTGCACCGGATGGCGCTCGGGGCGGACGTCGTCATCGAGAACTTCCGGCCCGGGGTGGCCGAGCGGCTCGGCATCGACGCCGCCACCCTGCACTGCATCGACCCGCGACTGATCGTGGTGTCGCTGTCCGGTTTCGGGACACCCGACCATGGCGCCGACGACTCCGATCTGGCCAGCCGGCCCGGCTTCGACCTGATCGCCCAGGCCATGAGCGGCCTGATGAGCGTCACCGGGACCACCGGCGGCGACCCGGTGAAGGTCGGGGTGCCGATCACCGATCTGACGTCGGGAATGTTCGGCGTGATCGGGCTGCTGGCGGCCCTGCGCAACCGCGACCTCACCGGCCGGGGCGATCACGTGCGGACCAGCCTCTACCAGGCGGGGCTCGCGATGCTGGTCTGGGAATCAGCCGCCTACTGGTCCACCGGTGAGGAGCCGGTGCCGACGGGTTCGGGGCATCGACTGCTGTCCCCGTACGAGGCGCTGCGCACTCGGGACAACTGGCTGGTGGTGGCGGCGAACAACGACAAGCTGTGGCGGATCCTGCTGCAGGTGCTCGATCTGGCACCCCTCGCCGGCGACCCCCGGTTCGCCACGAACGCCGATCGGCTCGCCCACCGCTCGGAGTTGGCGCACGCGCTCGAAGCACGACTGATCACCGCCGACACCGCGCACTGGACGGCGGCGCTGATCTCTGCCGGGGTACCGGCTGCCCCGGTACGAACGGTCGGCGAGGCGTTGGCCGATCCGCACACCCTGGCGCTGCAGATGGTCGGCGCCGTCGACCATCCGCTGATCGGCACCCAGCGGGTGCTGGGGGTGCCGTTCCGCTCGTCCGCCGAGTCCCGCTGGCCGGGGACCGCCGCCCCGGCCATCGGTGCACACACGCGGGAGGTACTCCTGGACAGCGGTCTCGCAGACGTCGAGATCGATGGCCTGGTCGCGGACGGGGTTGTCGAGGAGGGCCTCGTCATCACGGAGACGTGACCTCGAGCGGCTCGCTCAGGACGTGCACGGTGGTACCGCTGGCCGAACCGTCGAACGCTGGCGAAGCTGACTCCACCGCTGGCCGAACCGGTGAAGGCTGGCGACATTTCGCCAGCCTTCACCGGTTTCGCCAGCGTCGGGACGGGTGCGACAGGGAAAGCGGCAGCGGATCTCCTACGCGATCCTGTCCGGCCGGGAGGCGGCTCAGGCGTTGCGGTCCAGGAAGATCTTGAGGCCGTGCAGGTCGTCGGTGTTGAGGTAGTCGACCCCGGCCGCCCGCAATTCCGTCCACAGCGCCGCGCGGGCAGCGCCGGGGAGGTCGGGCGTGTTCCAGAACCGGACCCGGTACCCGGCTCGGTGCGCCTGCGTCACCAGGGACAGCAGCTTCGCCTTCTCGGCGGCCGGGAAGGCACCCTGACCCGTCCAGCTGAAGTTGTTCGCCCAGTTGTCGCTGACCAGCGGCATGAACGACTTGGGCAGGCCCGAGCCCAGATCGGCGAGTCGACCGTCGTAGCCGGCGAAGCGGATGCGCTGCTGCTGCATGAGCTCGAGCGGGCGGTTGCCGCTGACCACGGCCTGCACCGCGCCGGGGACGGTGTGCCGACCCACTGTCGCTGCAAAGACCAGCGGATACCGCCGCAACGCCTTCTCGATCGCGAGGTAGGTGCTGGGGCCGTCGCTCTTGATGTCGATCAGCAGCTGCAGCTGGGCACGGGATCCGGCGTACACCCGACCGTGGTTCGTCAACACCTGCCGCGCGAGCGGCTCCAGGTAGAGCGACTCCAACGTGCGTCCCGGTCGGGTGTCGGCCAGATCATGACCCACCCGTAGCTCACCGTCGATGAGGTACACGTCGGCCTCGACACTGCCGAATCCGCGTGCCAGTGCGTCCTGCAGCGGACGCAGGTGCTCGTAGTCGTTGTGCGCGTGGGCATTCGGGATGACGGTGACGGCGGGCGCACGGTGACCCGTCGGCAGCCGGAAACCGCGGGAGGCGGCCACAGTGCGCAGGATGTCGGGACGGTCGGTGATGATCCCGTCGACGCCCTTGTCGATCAACGAGTCCATCGTCGCGGGATCGTCGACGGTCCAGGGGATCACCTGCTGCCCAGCGGCATGGGCCTCGGCGACCATCTCCTGCGTGACGTACGGCCGGTAGTCGGCGTCGCCGACCTTCCCGTTCTGCGGGAACCCGTGCACCGGGGAGATCGCGTCGGCGCCGAAGGACTTCGTGGCCGCCACCAGGCTGCCGCCGAAGTCGTCGATGTCGATGCCGCCGAGCCACGGCGATCTTCCGGGCTGCCCCGTCTGCAGGAAGTCGAAGTTGGTCAGCGCGACGATCGGCAGCTGCGGGTAGACCTTGCGCATCAACATGAGTGCGCCCCAGTCGAAACTCTGGATCGTCACCTGACGGGCCAGACCGGAGGCCCGGATGGCCGCGGCGTCGACGGCGACGAACTGCTCGCGCGGGGCGGTCTCGGTGGGCGCGCCTGCCTCTACCTTGGTCTCGATGTTCAACTTCACGTCGTGGGCCCGGTACCGCTTGACGAGGTCGAAGACCTCCTTCAGCTCCGGCATCCGCGAGCCTGGATCGGCCTGCTGGCCGGGGAAGGCGGCCAGGGTCTTGGAACCGCAGTCGAGCTGGCGCACCTGGTCGAAGGTGAGCGTGTTGATGTACTTGCCCACGTAGGGGTAGTCGGGGTCGCCCGGCGTGTACGGCGCGGTGTCGACGCACTTGTCGCCCGAGATCTTCCGGTCGTGGGTGACGACCGCGCGGCCGTCCGTCGTGATCTGGGTGTCGAGCTCGAGCGTCGTCACGCCGATTTCCAGGGCCTTCGAGAACGATGCGATCGTGCTCTCGACGGTGAGGCCGAGACCGCCGCGGTGGGCCTGGATGTCGAACGTCTTCGCCGGATGCGGACGGTGCTCGGTGACTGCCGGAGCTGCCAGGGCCGGCGTCACCACGAGGGTGGACGTCACGGCGACGGCGAGCAACAGGGACGGGAACGCGCGCATGGCTTTCCTCCGGTGGTGGGCTTGGCTCAGGAGGATGTTTCCGCATCCCGGCCACCACCGCCTGACGCCCGGGTGAACGGTCGGGGCCGCGGGGTCGACATCGGCCCCCGGTCTCGGCTTTCGGACGTCACCGGCCGGCGCGGCCGGCGCCGTGCGGCACTGCCCACCGGGTCCTGCGACCCACCGGGTCGGCCGCATGCGGACCACGCTCGAGCTGATCCGAGCCGGCATCCCCGCCTAGATGTGGATCCGCTGCCAGGACGCGATCGTCGACACGTCGCCGTCCTGCACGACATCAGCGGGCCGGTTCCACACCCACAGGTAGAGCGCCGAGGACGTACCCGTGACGGTGGCCGTCGCCGCGGAGGTGTCGTCGGTCCTGGCCGCGCGCGTCGTCCCGTCCCCGAACGTGATCAGCCAGGACGGTCCGTCGGTACACCGGAGCGCGAGAACGCCGGGGTCCGCCGACGCGAACTGGGGTTCGCGGGCGAAACCGTCGACCAGTTCAGCGATCCCGTCCTGGGCGAACGCCGGATCGAACGCCTCGACACCGGGAGCGCCGAGCGCCGCCTGGACGTCAGCGCGATGGATGGCGGTCTCGTGTGCCTGCCTGCGTGCCCAGAAGTGTCGGGGATTCGGGGACCGCATCAGGGTGAACGCGGCGAGGTCGTCGTCCGCGTCCCGCAGCGTGACGACCAGCATCGAGTGAACGGCCACCAGCCAGCCGCTCAGATCCTGGTCGTCCATCACCTCGTGGAAGGCCTTGCTGCCGCCGGTCTCGTTGGTCGCCAGACCCCGGACGAGGATGTCGGTCGCCCACCGGTGCACTGCGCCGAGATGCCGGACGACGGTCCGCAGATCCCAGTCGGTCCCGGGGACGGCCGCGCTCCAGTCCGCAGCGGCGAGGCCGGCGACCAGGCGCCGGCCCTCGGACTCGAGCTGGTCGATCAGGCGGGCGACATCCATACACAGGATCGTCACATCCGGACCGCTTCACTGCGACCTCCCGGTGCTCCCGGCCGGGCTCCGGCTTCTGCGAGCGCCGGACCGCACCGAGAACGCGGCCTCCCGTCCACCCGGCGGCCACCCCGCCGTCCGGCAGGTGTCGGCGGACGCCCGTACGGTGCTCGCATGTCGAGACTCCGTCGTGCCCTGCTCACCGTGGTCGTCGGCACACTGCTCGTGCCCACCGGCGCAGGGGCGGCCGCCCCCGCGTCGGCGGCGGCCCGCCCTTCTCCCCCGCCGTCGGCGGCACTGGTCCGGGATCCGGCCGCGTATGTGGACCCGCTGATCGGCTCGGCCAACGGCGGCAACACCTATCCGGGTGCCGTCCGTCCGTTCGGGATGCTGTCGTGGAGCCCGACCACCACCCGCGGCGACCAGACCGACACCGGAGCGGCCAACGGCTACGCCTACGACGCCGCCCGGGTCCGCGGCTTCGCCCTGACCCATGTCAACGGTGCCGGCTGCAGTCCGGGCGCGGCGGGTGACATCCCCGTCATGCCGTTCGTCGGCGACGTCGCCAGCTCCCCGACGGCCGACACCACCGATGCCGTCTACGCCTCCGACTTCAGTCACGAGGACGAGGCCGCCACCCCGGGCCGCTACCGCGTCGGCCTGGCCAACGGCGCCACCGCCGACCTGAGCGCGACCACCCGCGCCGGCATCGGCCGGTTCACCTTCCCGAAGAACAAGCCGTCGTCGCTGCTGTTCCGGGTGTCCAACTCGCTGAACGGCAGCGAGGATGCCGACGTCACCATCGACCCGCAGCGCCGCACGGTCACCGGATCGGTGCTCACCGGCGCCTTCTGCGGGCGCCGCGCCAACGGCGGCGACAACAACCGCACCACCTACTACCGGCTGTACTTCACCGCGCACTTCGACCGGTCGTTCGCCGCGGTAGGCACCTGGAAGAACGACACGCTCAACGCCGGTAGCAAGCACACCAGCGGCGGCGAGGGCTACCTGACCGGTGACGCCCGCCGCGGCCGCGGATCGGGCGGCTACGTCTCCTTCGACACCCGTCGCGACCGGGACGTCACCGTGAAGGTCGGCATCTCCTACGTCAGCGCGGCCGGCGCCGAGCAGAACCTGGCCTCCGAGATCCGCCGCAGCGACACCGTCGAGCGGGTGGCCGCCGACGCCCGCCGCGACTGGTCGGACCAGTTGCGCAGCATCGAGATCGGCGGCGGCAGCGACGCCCAGCGCACCACCTTCTACACCGCGCTGTACCACTCGTTGCTGCAGCCGAACATCACCAGCGACACCGACGGCCGGTACCTGGGGAGCGACCGGCGGGTGCACCGCATCGCACGCGGTCAGCGGGCCCAGTACGGCAACTTCTCCGGCTGGGACCAGTATCGCGCCCAGACCCAACTGCTGGCATTGCTGGAACCCCGGGTGGCCGGCGACTTCGCCCAGTCGCTCTACAACCTGGCTCGGCAGAACGGCGGTGTGTGGGACCGCTGGGTGCACATCAACGGACCCACCCATGTGATGACGGGCGATCCGTCCGCACCGACGCTGGCCGGTTTCCACGCTCTTGGGGTGCGGAACTTCGACGTCCGTGGTGCGTTCGACTCGTTGGTCCGCCAGGCCACCGTCCCGCATCCCGACGGGTTGTCGGACGCCGGCTGTCCTGGTCAGTGCGAGGGCCAGCGTCCGAACCTGGCGAAGTACCTGGAGCTCGGGTACGCCCCGCAGGACGAGTGCCATTGCTGGGGCGGAGCGGCGGAGACCCTCGAGGACTCGGCGGCCGACTTCGGCCTCGCCGACTGGGCCCGCCGGATGGGCCGCACCGCCGAGTACCGGGCGTTGATGCCGCGAGCCTCGTGGTGGCGCAACACCTTCGACCCGGCGGCCGGGGGCATCGGGTACCAGCGGGCCCGCAACGCCGACGGCAGGTGGGTGACGCCGTTCGCCGCGAACTCGGATGTCGGGTTCGCCCAGGGCACCAGCGCCACGTACACCTGGATGGTGCAGCACGACGTGTCGGGGCTGGCGGCCGCCATGGGCGGGGACGCCGTCGCGGTGCGCCGGTTGGACGACTTCTTCCACCGGCCGGACGGCAGCTGGGCGACCGGCGGCGACCCACTGCGCTACGACCCGACCAACGAACCGGGCATCCACACCCCATGGCTGTACAACGCGCTCGGCACCCCGTGGAAGACCCAGGAAACCGTTCGGGCGATGGCCACCGGTGTCTACGGCACCGGACCGGCTGGGCTGCCGGGCAACGACGATCTCGGCACCATGTCGGCGTGGTACCTGTTCGCCGCGCTCGGGATGTATCCCCAGAGTCCCAGCCGCGCCGAGATGCTGCTGGCCGCACCGATGTTCCCGATCGCGCGGATCCATCGCGACGGTGGACCGACGATCGAGGTCCGTGCGCCCGAGGCATCCGCGACGAACCTGTACGTGCAGGGTGTCCGGGTCGATGGTCGGCCGACGACGCGCTCCTGGTTGCCGGCATCGGTGATGCTGCGCGGCGGACGGGTCGAGTTCAAGCTCGGATCCACGCCGAACACCGCGTGGGGCACCGGATCCGGCGACCGGCCGGTGGACAGGGTGACCACGGGCTGAGTCGCGGCAGGACCGCTGCTCAGCGGATGCGCTGCACGCTCGCCCCGGACCGGCTGGTCGGAGCTGTGGACCGCACCGTCGTCGCATGAGCAGGGTGGCCACCGAGAGCGCTCGTACCGCTCGCGGCCGCGCGTCAGCGCAGCCCGGCGGTGTGGTCAGGGACCGCCCGGAACTGCGCGCGCGGCGGGCGACGGTAGTGCGCCGCCGCCGGCCGCTCCGGCACTTCGATGCTGTCGGGCGCGATCCGGTCGTAGTCCACGCTCGAGAGCAGGTGCGCGATGACATTCACCCGAGAGCGCTTCTTGTCCTCGCTCTCCACCGTGAACCAGGGAACATCCGGCAGATCGGTGCGCGCGAACATCTCGTCCTTCGCCCGGGAGTAGTCCTCCCACCGGTTGATCGACTCGAGATCCATCGGTGACAGCTTCCACCGCCTCACGGGGTCCGCCGCCCGTGAGCGGAAGCGAGCTTCCTGTTCGCGGTCGGAGACGGAGAACCAGTACTTGCGCAGCAGGATCCCGTCCCCGACGAGCAGTCGCTCGAAGACCGGCGCCTGCTGCAGGAAGCGCTCGTACTCGGCGTCGGTGCAGAAGCCCATCACGCGCTCGACGCCCGCCCGGTTGTACCAGGACCGGTCGAACAGCACGATCTCGCCCGCTGACGGCAGGTGTGCGACGTAGCGCTGGAAGTACCACTGCGACCGTTCGCGCTCGGTCGGCGACGGCAGGGCGACCACCCGACACACGCGCGGGTTCAGGTGCTCGGTGATCCTCTTGATCGCCGAGCCCTTGCCGGCCGCGTCCCGGCCTTCGAACAGCACCACCAGTCGCCCACCGGTGCGCTGGATCCACTGCTGCATCGTGACCAGTTCCGTCTGGAGCCGGTGGAGCTCGCGCTCGTACACCTTCTTGTCGTACGAAGCCGACTTCACAGAGATTTTTCGATGCTCATTCGACATCAGAACCCCTGCCGTCGTCGGATGAGCGCCAGACTAGACCCCGGCGGGACGCCCGCTCACCTGCTGCGCTGAACCCGCTGCTCGTCCCAGACCGGCTCGTCGGAGCTGTAGACAGCGCCGTCGGCGCCGAACACGAGATGACGATCGAAGCTGCGGGCGAACCAGCGGTCGTGGGTCACCGCCAGCACCGTGCCCTCGAACGCGAGCAGTGCCGCCTCGAGCGCCTCGGCCGAGTGCAGGTCGAGGTTGTCCGTCGGCTCGTCCAACAGCAGCAACGTCGCTCCCGACAGCTCCAGCAACAGCACCTGGAACCGGGCCTGCTGGCCGCCGGAGAGGGTCCTGAACGTCTGCTCGGACGTCCGGGCGAGCTCGTACCGGTCCAGGACCCTGGCAGCGCCATCCCGGGGCAGTCCGTGGCGGTGCTCGTCACCCCGGTGCAGGATCTCCAACAGCGTCCGATCCATCAGCTCCGGATGGTGGTGGGTCTGCGCGAACCAACCGGGCCGCACGCGTGAGCCCAGCCGGGCGATCCCGCTGTGCCGCACCGGATCCGGACGGACCTCGCCGACAGGCTGGTGCTCGATGTCGGGATCGGAGCCGCCGGCGGCCAGCAGCCGCAGGAAGTGCGACTTCCCGGACCCGTTGCTGCCCAGGATGGTCACCCGCTCGCCGAAGAAGATCTCCATGTCGAACGGCTTCATCAGATCGGTGAGTTCCAGCTGCTCACAGACGATCGCGCGCTTGGCAGTCCGGCCGCCGCGCAGCCGCATGGTGACCTGCTGCTGCAACGGTTGCTCCTCCGGCGGACCGGCCTTCTCGAACCGCGCCAGCCTGGTCTGCGCCGCGTGATAGCGCGACGCCATGCTGTCGTTGTACGTCGCCTTGATCTTGAGCATCTGGACGAGGGTCTTGATCTTCACGTGCTCCTCGTCCCAGCGGCGACGCATCTCGTCCAACCGGGCGAACCGGTCGTCGCGCGCCTGGTGGTACGTCGAGAACGGTCCTGGGTGGACCCACAGCGTGCTGCCGGCGGCACCGGGTTCGAGGCTGGCGACCCGGGTGGCGACCCGGTCCAGCAGTTCACGGTCGTGGCTGACGAACAGGATCGTCTTGTCCGACTCGATCAGCGCCTGCTCCAGCGCCCGCTTGGCCGGCACGTCCAGGTAGTTGTCCGGCTCGTCGAGCAGCAGCACCTCGTCCGGTCCCCGCAGAAGCGCCTCAAGGGCCAGTCGCTTCTGCTCACCGCCGGACAGCGTCGACACGTCCCGGTACTGGGCGCGGTCGAACGGGAGGCCGAGAGCCTGCACGGTGCAGACGTCCCACAGCGTCTCCCATTCGTGGCCGCGGACGTCCGCCCAGTCGGCCAGCGCCTGGGCGTAGGCCATCTGGTCGTCCTCCGCCTCGCTCTCCATCATCACCAGCTCGGTGCGATCGATCTCGGCAGCGGCAGCCCGAACCGCCTGCGGCGCAACCGAAATGAGCAGGTCCCTCACTGTGGAGCTGTCCCGCACGGAGCCGATGAACTGCCGCATCACGCCGAGCCCGCCACTGCGGGTGACGGCGCCCTCGTCTGCGACCAGATCGCCGGAGATGATGCGGGTCAGCGTCGTCTTGCCGGCACCGTTCGGGCCGATGAGCGCGATCCGGGCGCCCTCACCGACTCGCAGCGCGACGTCGCTGAGCAGCGGCCGCCCGTCGGGCAGGGTGAAGTCGATACCGACCAGTTCGATGTGTCCCACCCCGCCAGCCTGTCATCCGGGTCGTCTCGGGCGCACCCGAGTAGCTGCTGATCGAGCGAGGCTGCGCTGATCGAGCGACGCAACTCCCGCCCGACCGGTCGTTGATCTGACCGGGTCTCGACTCGCTCCTTCGTCGCTCGCTCGACCACCGGGAAGTTCGGCAGTCGAGCGACGGAGGAGTCGACGGGACCACGAGCTGACGGTGCTCGAGTGACGACGGTGCTCGAGTGACGACGGTGCTCGAGTGACGACACACGACCGCCCCCACCGGTGCGGTGGGGGCGGCCGTGTCGATCAAGTACGTGTCGATCAGTCACGCGTAGTCGATCAAGTGCGCGCTGTCGATCAAGTACGGACGCCCCAGGTCGATACGACCTGGGGCGAACCCCGTCAGCCGCTGGCCATCTTGGTACGGAGGGTGGCGGTCGTCGTCCCCGAGCGGTTGCCCGCCGGGTCGACTGCATACAGCTTCAGGGTGTGCGTACCGGGACCCACGGAGACCGAGGACCTGACGACCCACCGACGGTCGTTGTCGGTGATCGCACCCTGGAGCCGGGGGTTCGTCGGCATGATCAGCCGACCGTCGATCGTGGCCACCACGACCACACCCGGCTCCGCAGATCCACCGAACGACGGGAGGGTCGTCGCCTGGATCTCATTGCTGAGCGGGGAGACCAGCGCCGGTGCCGGCGGGCTGGCCCGGTCGATCCGAACCTGGATCGGGGCCGACGTAGCGGTCACCGTCCGCGTCTTACCGCCACCGGTGACGATGGTGGTCTGCGTCGCGGTGTAGCGGTGGATCCCGTCAGGAGAGCTCGGGAACACCAGCGCCCAGTTGCCTGTCCGACTGCCGCTGGCGGCCTTGGCAACCGTGGTGGTCGCCGACCGTACTCCGCGTTCGTCGGTGACGATCACCCTGGAACCCGGGAATCCGATTCCGGCGAGCCGGACGGTGCCGGTCGCGTACGAGGCCTTGTCGATCCTGCGATCGAACTCGACCACGTATCCACCGGAGGTGCTGGCAGCGAGGGTGGAGATCACCCTGGTCGACATCGTCGACCGGTTCCCGGTGCCATCGACCTGGAACGCGGAGAAGGTGTGCGTCCCTGCGGCCAGCTTGGGCGTCGGGATCGACCAGAGTCCGTTCAGGCTCATGAAGACCTGTCCGACCTCACGTCCGTCGACGAGCAAGGTGACCTGGCCGCCTGCCGCGCCCGTTCCGGTGACATAGACAGTGCCGACTGTTCCCCGGGAGTTGGGCGACGGCGAGGTGATGCGCGGAGCACCGGCCGGCAGCGTGTCCACGATGACCAGCCGGGTGTCGGCTTCGGGGCTCACGTTTCCTGCGGTGTCGGTCTGCACGGCGGTGAGCAGTGCGAACCCGTTGGGCTGGACGTTGGCTGCGGGGCACGACCAGTTACCGGCCGCGGTGGCCTTCGTGGCGCACCAGATGCTGGACTGCTTGCGCACGATGACGTTGGCGTTCGCTTCACTGGTGCCGGCGATCACCCGTCGGTTGTTCGGGGTGCGGACCAGGCCCGGCGGGTTGGTGATCCTCGGGGCCAGCGCGACGGTGTCGACGACATAGATCACGTGGTTCGACTCCGAGGAGGCCGCACCATTGCCTCCGGCCTGGGTGGCGATGAACTCGTGCCGTCCGTCGATCAGATCCCTGGTGAGCACGAGCGTCCACGTTCCGTTGGCGCGAACCGTGGTGGTGCCCAGGACAGTGGTGCCGTCCCGGACGGTCAGGGTCGCTCCGGCCACGCCGGTACCACGGATGGTCGGCCTGGCGTTGTTGGTCGGAACTGCCGAGCTTGTGGGCGAGGTGATCACCGGAGCGGTCCTGATGTCGGTGGCCACGGTGAAGTGCCGGACGGGCGACGGAGGCGAGGTGACGCCGCCGACCGTCTGCACGGCAACAGCGGTGTGAGGGCCATCGGTGAGCGCCGGGGAGACCACACTGAAGACACCCGAGCTGTTCGCGGTCGTGGTGAGCGTCGCGCCATTGTCGATCGTGACCTTCACCGTGGCGTTGGGCCGGGCGGTGCCACTGATCGTCGGGGTCCTGCCGGTGGTGGCACCCTCTGCCGGGGTGACGATCACCGGTGCTTCCAGGACGGCAGCGCAGTCGAGACCACCGATCGGGGCCTTGGCGGCTGCGGTCAACGACAGCAGCTTCACCGTGGCCCTGGCGAGACCGAGGTTCACGTTCAGGGTGAGGAAGTCCCAGCTGCCCGCAGCGCTCGTGCCGTTCGCGGCAAGAGCGCCCACAACTGGGTTGTTGACGCGCAACGTGCCAAGGCCGGGGATCAAGAGTGACGTCCCGGCGCGCACCACGACCGGGGCGGCGGTACCGATCTTGACGCTGACCACCACGGTGTTGGCGTTGCTGGTGACGGTGGCCCCGCCCGTCTTGCCGGTGGCGGTGGCGGTGAGGGTCGGGTTGCTGCTCACCGTCACGACAACCTCGTCGTTCAGCAGCTTCAGGTTGGCCACCGTGCCGACCGCGGTCGAACGGACAGCCTTGTTGGCTCCGACGTTGGTGGCGGTGTTGACCAGCGCGTTGGTGTTGCGGACATCAGCAGCAGCCAGCGTGAGGAGGTTGGTGCCGGCCAGCGTGAGGGACGCGTCACCGGTGGTGGTCTGCGAGTCCGACAGCACGGCAGGATTTCCGGCGACACACCTGGTGTCTCCGGCCCAGCGGGCCAGGTTGCTGGTCTGCAGGGCGTTGACCCGCAGCTGCAACAGCAACAGGTTCACCGCGACGCTCGGAAGACCACCGGTGACTGGATCCGTGTGGTCCGGCGGCGCGGTCTGGGTCTGCCGGGAGACGGTCACCGGCAGCCCGACGACCGCGGCAGCGATGTTGCTCGAGGTCGCCCGCGAGCGGGGGGTCGAGGTCGACGAGGTGGAGGCGTTCGTCGTGGCCACACCGACGTTCGCCAGGTTCAGGCCGACCGCAGTGGCATTCAGCCCGAGGATCTGACCGGTACCCGTGCCGCCGTAGACAACTCCTGGTCCCGGTGGTGCGGCCGAGGCGGTCGAGACCGGCCCGGCGACGGTGCTGACGGTCGCGAACGCGAACGTCATCAGCAGTGAGACGGTGGCAGCTGCGAAGCGTTTCATGTGGATCCCCAAACAGAGGTGGGAGTGAGTTCGCCCACCATATGACCCGACGTCGATTAGGCCAATAGGGTCTGAAAGCTCCGTAGCGCGAACCTGTGGTCGGTAGTATGGGTGAAAATTCACTCTTTAGGACGCGACAGGACGTTTGGGATCCGTTCGGTCCGAAGTGTCGCCACTCCCCGTCAGACGGACGTGCACGTCCGGTGACGGAGGCCCCCTGGAACTCCGGAACGCGCACCCGGGATCGCTGTCCGTCACCCCCGACGTCGAGCCTCGCCCATATGATCGTGATCGGACCGTTACCGAATGGTGGGAGCCGAACCGCTCACCGCGGTGCCATCCGGACCTGCATGCGGGTATGGGATCCACTCGGCAGCAGCGCCCGCACCTCCGTCAGGCGCTCAGGGTCGACCTCGACGAAGCCCAGGGCGGGCGACCGGTAGCCGAGATCCGCCAGCGGCAGACCGAACGGGTCGAAAGCCGCCGAGCGACCGATGCAACCGCCGCCCATCTGATCGGCGGCCACCACGTAGCTGGTGTTCTCGATGGCCCTGGCCCGGAGCAGGGTGACCCAGTGGTCCTCCTTGCCGGACCCCGTCGCCCAGGCGCTGGCCACTGCCAACACGTCGACCCCGCGGGCCGACAGCGACCGGAACAGTTCAGGAAATCGCAGGTCGTAGCAGGTGGCCAGACCGATCCGGAGGCTGTCGAGCTCGATGACGGGTGGCTCGGCGTCGCCAGGCACGACCGTTGCCGACTCCTGGTGCGAGAACGCGTCGTAGAGGTGGATCTTGCGGTACGCCGCGATCAGCTCGCCTGCATCGACCACCGCCAGCACATTGCTCACCCGGCCGTCGTCCGCGGGCACGAAGGTACCGACCGCGATCGCGATGCCCAGCTCGCCCGATGCCAGCCGGAGCGCGGTGACGAACGGGCCGTCCAGCGGCTCGGCGTTGCGGATCACCGAGTCGGGATCGCCGAACGCATCGGTGATCGCACCCTCGGGGGCCACCACCAGACGAGCGCCGCCGCTCGCCGCAGCGCGGACCTGCTCGAGGATTGCCGCGAGGTTCGCCCGCGGGTCACTGGTCGGGGTCAGCTGGGCCAGGGCGATCCGCATCGCGTCACTGTAGATCCGGCTCGGGCTGCTGCGGGACGAAGCTCGCCGCCACTGCTCGGTGGGCGATCGCCGCGAGCTGCTCATCGGTGAGGCCGGCCATCTGCTGCGCCAGCCGGTGTTCGTGGGCCAGGGTGACGGCGCTGACCTGCGGGTTGTCGGTGTTGAGGGAGACCGGAACTCCGTGCTCGTGCGCCACCATCAGGTCGCGTGGCCGCACCGCCGATGCGAGCGGGTGCGCTTCACGGCGGGCGATCTCCAGGATGGTGCTCGGCCTGATCGAGTCTTCGAAGTGACGGTGCAGATCGACCAGCGGCAGCCGCGCGCTCATGCCGTGGCCTCCGAGATCCGAGTGAGGACGAAAACTCCGGCGACATCGATGCAGGGGTCATGAGATGGGTCCGATCGGGAGAGAAGAGGCACCAGCAGGGTCGGAGCCCGGACTACTGGTACAGATCCGATCAGAAGGAATGGTCACCGAAGGCCGTCGCGGGCAGCTCGCTGAGGCGGGCCGGGGACATCATGAGCGCGAGCACAGTGCCCATCCACCGACGGCGGATAGTCTGCAGGAGCCGGGCGAGCACTCCTGCACCACCGGAGCGTCGCGCACCACCGAGGGACACCTCGCCCGCGCCCGGAAAAGGGGCGCTAGCGGTCGCTTCGCCGACAACGGTCGGCGAGCCGCGAGACACATACGGAACTCCACCGTCACTCTCGCAGCAAGGACCGTCCATGACCTCTCTTCGGGTACCCGCTCATTCCCGCTCGACCGTCTCGAGCGCAGTCCTGGCGGCTCTCCGCGGCGCCGGCATCACCGACGTGTTCGGGGTGATGGGCAACGGAAACGTGCACTTCCTGGACGCCGTGTGCACCTCCGACCTGCGGTTCACCGCTCTCCGGCACGAGGCGGGCGGGGTCGCCGCCGCCGACGCTTTCGCCCGGTTCACCGGCCGGCCGGCCGTGGCCACCGCCACCTACGGCGCGGGGTTCACCAACACGATCACGCCGCTCGCGGAGGCGGTCCGAGCACGTACCCCGCTGCTGCTCGTGGCCGGCGACGCTCCGAGCACCGGTCCGCGAGGCTGGGACGTCGACCAGGTGGCGATGGCCGCCGCAGCCGGCGCCCAGACCTTCGTGGTGGACGCATCGGCCCCGGGTCGCACCACCATTGCTGCCCTGCAGTACGCCGTCGACGAGCGCACGGCAGTGGTGCTGTCGCTCCCGCACGACGTCGGTGCGAGCCCGACGTCCGAGGATCCCGACGACGTCCCGTCGCTGCAGCTCCGGATTCCCGCAGGCGTGGACCCGCTCGCCATCGACGCCGCGGCGGACGTTCTCGCCGACGCCCGCGCACTCCTGGTACTGGCCGGTCGCGGTGTCCGCGCCGCCGGCGCGACCGCTGCACTGACCGACCTCGCGGACCGGCTCGACGCGGCGACCTGCACGACGGCCCCAGCACTCGGCACGTTCGCCGGCTCGCCCCGCGATCTCGGGGTGGCCGGCGGGTTCTCCTCACCTGGCACCCTGCGCCGGATCGCCGCCGCCGATGTCGTGCTCGTCGTAGGAGCGGCGCTCAACCAGTTCACCACAGCGTTCGGGTCGCTGTTCGCACCCGATGCGATCGTCGTGCAGATCGACGATGCACCGTTCGCGACCAGCGCGCGGGTCGACCTGTTCGTCCGCGGCGATGCCGCGGAAGCGGTGCGGCAGTTGAACTTCCGGCTCACTGCTCGGCGCGGGCCCGCTCCGTCTGCCGTCCGGCGACGAGCGGCGGGCAGGACCCCGGTCGACCCGACGACGGCAGACGGGACGGACGAGCACGAGCGGGGTGACGCGCTCGCGCCCGACGGGCGACTCGACCCCCGGTCGCTGTTCCGCCGGCTCGACGACCTACTGCCCGACGACCGGGTCATCGTCTCCGACGGCGGCCACTTCATCGGCTGGGCACCGATGTACCTGCGGGTACCGGCCGCCGACCGCCTGGTGCTGGTAGGTACAGCGCTGCAGAGCATCGGACTCGGGTTGCCGAGCGGTGTCGGGGTGGCTGTTGCAGCCGGTCGCGACGAGTTCGTGGTGGTGGTCAGCGGCGACGGCGGCGGGCTGATGGCGCTGGCCGACCTCGAGAGCCTGGCCAGGGCGACCCGCCGGGGCGCACTGATCGTCGTCAACGACGCCGCCTACGGTGCTGAGATCCACCAGTTCGGTGCCGCCAGTCTCGGGCTCGACGAGACGCCGATGCGGATCCCGGAGGTCGACTTCGCCGCCCTCGGCGCGGCGGTGGGAGGTCGGTCCGCCGTCATCCGCACGCTGGAGGATCTGGCGGTCCTGCGGGACTTCGTCGTCAGCGGGGCGGACGGGCTGTTGGTGCTGGACTGCCGGGTTTCGGCCGACGTCGTCGCTCCGTACATCAGCGAGATGGCCGGGGCCGCGCGCCGATTGGTGGCGGCGAACCAGCAGGATCGTGCGGCGTCCCTCGTCGCCGCCGCCGTTGCCGACTGACCGCCGTATAGCGTCCAGGTGACTCCCGCCCCCGGAAGGAGCGTGTCGATGCTCGACAACGCAGTGATCACCGCCATCGCCGACGAACTGCTGGACGCCGAGCGGACTCGCACCACCGTGCCGCTGTTGAGCACCCGCTTCGATGCCATGACGATCGAGGATTCCTATGCTGTGCAGGCATTGTGGGCCTCCCGACGCGCGGCGACCGGTCACCGGATCGTCGGCCACAAGATCGGTCTGACGTCCAGGGTGATGCAGGAGGCCACCGGCATCTCCGAACCGGACTACGGGGTGATCTTCGATGACATGGTGTTCCCGAGCGGCTCCGTCATCGACCACAGCGCCTATTCGAACGTGCGCATCGAGGTGGAGCTGGCGTTCGTCCTGCGCTCCGAGCTGCGTGGGCCGCACTGCACCCTGACCGACGTGCTGCGAGCGACCGAATACGTCCAGCCGGCGTTGGAGATCCTCGACTCCCGGATCGAGATGCAGGGCCGCACCATCGTCGACACCATCTCGGACAACGCGGCGATGGGCGCCATGGTGATCGGGGGATCGCCGATGGCGGTCGACGCGCTCGACCTGCGGTGGGCCAGTGCCCTGTTGTACCGCAACGAGGTGATCGAGGAGTCCGGAGTCGCCGGTGCGGTGCAGGGTCATCCGGGAGTCGGAGTCGCGTGGCTCGCCAACAAGCTGGCCGCGCACGACACCCACCTGGCTGCGGGGGAGACCATCCTGTCCGGATCGTTCACCCGGCCGATGTGGGTGCATCCCGGAGACGTCGTCCACGCCGACTACCAACGACTGGGAGTGCTCTCGTGCCGGTTCCGATGACGTTGACCGCGCTCCGGGCGTCGAAAGCTGCTGCGCTGACGGGGATGTGGGTGTGCTCCGGCAGTCCGTTGGTGGCCGAGATCTGCGCCGGCAGTGGTCTGGACTGGCTGCTGATCGACGGCGAACACAGCCCGAACTCCCTCCCGACCCTGGTGGCCCAACTGCAGGCCGTCGCCGCTTCGCCGATCGCCACCGTCGTCAGGCCGCCGATCGGCGACGAGGTGATCATCAAGCAGTACCTCGACCTGGGGGTCACCGGGTTGCTGGTACCGATGGTCGACACCGCTGAGCAGGCTGCCGCGGTGGCCGCTGCCGTCGCATATCCGCCGGTCGGGACGCGGGGTATCGGCAGTGCGCTGGCCCGCTCGTCGCGGTGGGGCAGGGATGCCGACTACCTGCACACCGCGCGAGCGGGGATCACGCTGCTGGTGCAGATCGAATCGTCGGTCGCGGTGGACAACGTCGGCGACATCGCCGCAACCGAGGGGATCGACGGTATTTTCGTGGGCCCGGCCGACCTCGCCGGGTCGATGGATCTGCTCGGCCAGCAGTCGCATCCGGACGTCGTGGCCGCGGTCGAGCACAGTATCCGGGTGGGGCGAGCCGCCGGGAAACTGGTGGGGGTCAACGCGTTCGACCCGACACTGGCCCGCCGCTACGCAGCAGCCGGCGCCGACCTGATCTCGGTGGGAGCCGACGTCACCCTGCTGGCGCGAGGATCCTCGGCGTTGCGTACGGTGCTGGAACCTGAGAGCTGATTCCAGGCCGGTCTCGACTCGTTACTCGCTCGACCACCGAGACTGGGAGCCGATCAACCGCGCCACCTTCCGCTGATCGAGCAAGCGAGGAACGAGCGCGTCGAGATCGCCCGCCAGTCGTCGGCGGACTCCTGCACCCGGACGTCGGCCGCGGCGGCGCACTGCACCGACGTCGCCGGTGCCGCTGGGAAGCCGATGGGCGTCAACGTCTTCCACCCCGGCGCTCTGCCGCCACCGCCCGACGTGCCGGTCGGCTCAGTAGCCGCTGAAGTAGTCCGTCCGGACCCCGGCGGCGTGCAGCTTGCGGGCAGCGCCACCCACGCCCTCGACCATGCCGGGTGGGCCGGACACCAGCACCTGACGAGCGGCGATGTCCGGTACCGCGGCGGCCAACAGGGATCTGTCGACCCGCCGGGCGCTGATGTTCTCCCACCCGGCGGGCAGATCCGCGATGGGTTCCGGCGACACGATCACCACCCGTGCGGAGGAGTGCTCCAGCACGTCCCGGTAGCCGATCTCGTCCGCACCCGTGACGGAGTACAGCACGACGACATCACTGCCGCCCGCGGTTCCGCGCTCGGCCAGTTGGCTGGCGAAGGGAGTGATGCCGATGCCACCCGCGACCAACAAGAGCGGCACATGGGGATCGGCGGGGAGCAGGAAGTCACCGGCCACCGTCGTCACGCCGACGGTGGAGCCCACCGTCAACGCATCCAGCGTGCGCTTGAAGGTGCTCGCGTCCCGCGGGATCTTGGTGCTGATGGCCACCGCTCCGCTCTCGGACGGCGCCGAGGAGATGCTGAACACCCGCCGTAGCCCGCGATCGTCAGATCCTTTGTGCGGCAGGGTGATCTCGAGGTACTGCCCCGCGCGGAAGCTGACGTCACGGGCGGGGTGGAAGCTGAACTCGACCGTCGACGGGGTGAGCTGCCGGCGGGCTCGCAAGGTCAGCTCGATGCCCTTGCGTTGCCCGAAGAAGAAGGCCATCAGGTTGCCCACGAGCAGCGCGGACTCGGGTGCGACGTAGATCGCGCCCACGTGCAGCGGGATCGAGAACAGCGCGCCGACGACACCGGCCATGAGCAGCTGCTGCCACCGTCTCGGCGGTTGGGTGAGGGGCTCGCTCAGCATGAAGCCCGCGAAGAAGACCATCGGCGACGAAGTGATCGGCCACAGCAGGGCCGTCCCCACCGGAATCCCCGCGCTGAGACTGCGCACCACCATGATCCCGCCGGCAACGGCCAGGAACACCGCGGCCATCGGCAGGCGCCGCGTCCGGTGCAGGATCGCCACGGCGGCCACGAAGGCGAAGGGCACCAGCACCGTGGTGCCGACCCACCAGCCCGAGAAGTAGACGCCGCACAGCGTCACCAGGAAGGCTCCCGCCGCGGCCGGGTTGAAGATGTGCCGTCCGCGCACCGCCAGCAGGTACTTCGAGGCGGAGGCGAACAGCGCCGCCAATGCGATCGCCAGTACCGCGACCAGGTCGGTCGACGGCGGAAAGATGAAGAAGATCAGATAGGCGGTGATCAACGAGGATTCGGAGTGCGGGACCACTCCGTGGATGCCGGCCATCAGCCGGTTGGTGGCGTAGCTGGTGACCAGCGGGGTGAGCCAGCAGATGGCAATGGCGGCCGGCGTGTAGGCGATCCAGCCGATCAAACTGAAGATCAGCGACAGCGCTGCGAGTCCGCCCAGGCTCCAGAGCACCAGTCGGTACATCGTCATCCGTCCGACGACCGCAGTTGTTCGCTCGAGGACTCCGGAGATCATCGGCGCGCCTCGGCGCGGATGCCGGCCAGCGCGTTGTTGAACCCGGATGAGGTGAGCGACGCCCCGGCCACCACGTCGACGGACACCGAGGCGAGCGGTCGGGCCACCACCTGCGCGGCCACCGACACTCTGAATTGTTCCTGGAACTGGCGGGCCGTGGGCGACAGTGCCTCGGTCCTGGCGACCACGGAGGTGACGATGCCGCCGCGCAGGTGCACCGTGACCAGGATCGATTCGTCACCGCCAGGGGTGAGGTATCGCCCGGCGGACGTGTAATCCCCGTCGCGGAACAGCGACCCCTGGGTTCCGGCGCTGCTCGACGCCTGGGCTGTCACCGGGGCAGGAATGTCGACGCGCACGGACGGGGCAGCCTCAACGGTCTGTCCGGCCTGCACCAGCAGCACGCCACCTGCGGCGGATCCGGCGACCGCAAGGCCGCCCAGTCCGGCCAACAGCAGACGCGTTCTCGAAGTGGTCATCGGTCCCCTCCGGTCCTCGTCGGAGCCCCGGCACCGCCGGGTCGGCGTGCTGACGGGCTCTCGGACTCGTACCCGCAGTTCGCCACCGATCGCCCTGCAGATGGGAGCTCCGGCGTGTCGGGCCGGTGCGGCGCAGCGCACGGACCGCGACCATCCGGACTTCCGGGCGGTGAACAGACATTCGCGGCGCGGCGTGTCGGAACTGCCGCCTCAGATGACGATCGAAACCATCCGGCCGGGCACCACGACCACCTTCTTCGGCGTCGAGCCGGCCAGCAGCTCGACGATCTTCGGCTCGGCCAGTGCGGCCGCCTCGACGTCCGCGGTGGCCGCATCGGCAGCCACCTGGATCTTGGCGCGGACCTTGCCCTTCACCTGGATGGGGTATTCGACGGTGTCCTCCGTCAGCAGCGAAGGGTCGACCTCCGGGAAAGGCCCCAGGGCCAGGGATTCGCTGCGTCCCAGCCGGCTCCACAGCTCTTCGGCGATGTGCGGGGCCAGCGGCGCCGTCATCAGCACCAGTGCCTCCGCGACCTCGCGGGTCGGGGTGGTGCCCGACTTGGTGACATGGTTCGCCAACACGATCAGCTTCGCGATCGCAGTGTTGTAGCCCATCGCCTGGTAGTCGGTACGGACCCCGTCGATCGTCCTGTGCAGCAGGCGCTTCGTCTCGTCGTCCGTCGGCGCGTCGGACTCGGCCACCCGCAGCTCGCCGGTCTGCTCGTCGATGATCATCCGCCACAGCCGCTGCAGATACCGCTGCGACCCGACGACATCACGCGTCTGCCACGGACGGGAGATGTCCAGCGGCCCCATCGACATCTCGTACATCCGGAAGACGTCGGCCCCGTAGGTGTCGCACATCTCATCGGGGGTGACGACGTTGTTCAGGGACTTGCCCATCTTCCCGTACTCGCGGCTCACCCGTTCGCCTCGGTAGGTGAACACGTCGGGCGACTCCTCGACGATCTCCTCCGCCGGCACGTAGACACCGCGCGCATCGGTGTAGGCGTAGGCCTGGATGTAGCCCTGGTTGAACAGCCGGCGGAACGGCTCCTCGCTGCTGACGTGACCCAGGTCGAACAGCACCTTGTGCCAGAACCGCGAGTACAACAGATGCAGCACAGCATGTTCTACGCCACCGACGTACAGATCGACGCCGCCGGGATCTCCGGGTCGGTCGGGGTCCTTGCCCATCCAGTACCGCTCGTTCTCGGGCGCGCAGAACGAGTCGGTGTTCGTCGGGTCGATGTACCGCAGCTCGTACCAGCAGGAACCCGCCCATTGCGGCATGACGTTCAGCTCGCGACTGTACGTCTGCTCGCCGTCACCCAGGTCCATGGTGACCGTGCGCCACTCGGTGGCCTTGCTCAGCGGCGGCAGCGGCTCGGTGTTCGGATCGTCCGGGTCCAGCTTCGCCGGTGAGAAGTCCTCCATCTCGGGCAGCGTCAACGGCAGTTGGTCGTCCGGGATGGAATGCGCGACGCCGTCGGCGTCGTAGACGATCGGGAACGGTTCACCCCAGTACCGCTGCCGGGAGAACAGCCAGTCGCGCAGCTTGTACTGCTGCTGGTTCCGACCGAACCCCTTGTCCTGCAACCAGGTGGCGATGGCGGACTTCGCAGCGGCGACATCCAACCCGTTCAACGAGATCTCCCCGTTCGCGGAGTTGATCGCCGGCCCCTCGCCAACGAACACCGCATCGTCCGGGTGATCGGCCGGCGCCTGGATGGTGCGGACGATCGGCAGCGCGAACGCCGTCGCGAACTCGAAGTCGCGGCCGTCGTGGGCGGGAACTGCCATGATCGCGCCGGTGCCATAGCCCATCAACACGTAGTCGGCGATGAACACCGGAATCTGCTGTCCCGTCACCGGATTGATCGCGTGTGCACCGGTGAAGACGCCGGTCTTCTCTCTGTTCTCCTGGCGGTCGAGCTCGGTCTTGCGGGAGGCCGCCGACCGATAGGCGGCGATGGCCTCGGCAGGAGTGGCGGTACCACCCGTCCAGCGGGGATCGGTGCCGGTTGCCCACTGTGCGGCGGCGATCTCGTCGACCAACGGATGCTCGGGTGCCAGCACCATGTAGGTGGCACCGAACAGCGTGTCCGGGCGGGTCGTGTAGACCTCGATCACCCGCTCGCGGCCGGACGCATCGGTCACCGGGAACGCCACCTGCGCGCCGTGCGACCGGCCGATCCAGTTGCGCTGCATGCTCTTGATCGACTCGGGCCAGTCCAGTCGGTCCAGATCGTCGATCAAGCGGTCGGCATAGGCGGTGATCCGCATCATCCACTGGCGCATACTGCGCTTGAACACCGGGAAGTTGCCGATCGCGCTCCGACCGTCGGCCGTGACCTCCTCGTTCGACAGCACGGTGCCCAGGCCCGGGCACCAGTTGACCGGCGCCTCGGCGATGTAGACCAACCGATGACCGTCGACGACGGCGGCGCGCTCGACCCTGGTCATGCCCGACCAGTCGCGGCCGTCGGGGACACTGCGGGAGCCCGATTCGAACTCCCGCACCAGCTCGGCGATCGGCCGCGCGCGGTTCGCTCCGGCGTCGAAGAACGCCTCGAACAGCTGCGTGAAGATCCACTGCGTCCAGCGGACGAACGCCGGATCGGTGGTGGCGATGCTGCGCCGATCATCGTGCCCGAAACCCAACCGCCGCAACTGTTCCCGGTAGCGGTCGATGTTCTGCGCGGTCGTCACCGCCGGGTGGGTTCCGGTGCGGATCGCGTACTGCTCGGCGGGCAGGCCGAAGGAGTCGAACCCGATCGTGTGCAGGACGTTGTGTCCCGTCATCCGCAGGAAGCGGCCCCAGACGTCGGTGCCGATGTAGCCCAACGGATGCCCGACGTGCAGCCCGGCACCCGACGGGTACGGGAACATGTCCATCACGAACGTCTTGTCCGGTCGCACCTGTCGGCCGGGGATCGACAGCTCACCCACCGGATTCGGCGTGTGGAAGGTGCCCTGCTGCTGCCAGACGTCCTGCCACCGGGCCTCGATCTCGCCGGCCAACCGCGCGGTGTACCGGAACGGGGGCGCATCCTCCCTCGGGACGTCGGCAGCGCTCGTGTCGTCAGTGGCTGCGGTGTCGGTACTCATCGGATCTCCTCGTCGATTCCCGGGTGTCTGTGTTCGCGGTGTTGGCCGGACAGCAAAAATCCCTCCGGAAGGCCCTGGTCGGGCTCACAGGAGGGATCGCCGCGCTGGGTGACCTGACGGTCGTTCAGCGCGGCCCGGGAAGGAGCTGGGTGCCTGCCATGCGTCGATGCTACCCCGGTACCCCCCACCTGCACCGAGCCGGTGGTCGTTCCGGAACGGCCTGACCCGCCCAGCTCGGTCGGCGCTGTGGTGGATCCGGTCTGTCGGCGGCGGCGCGACGGACAAGCGCACCCGGGCGGGCAGTTGCGTACCGTGACGAAGTGCGCAGAATCTGCCGACCGCGGACCGATCTGCCGGCCGCCGCGCTGCGAACAGCTCAGGTGCCGCCCATCCCTTTCCGACTGTCGGAGTTCAACCACCTCAGTGGCCGCCGCCCCGGGCCCTTCATGACCGCTGCCTCTCTGGTGATGCCCGGCGTCCGCAGGGTCCAGCGCCAGGTGGAGCCGTTCGCCCGGTGGTGGATCGAGTCGAACGAACACGCCCTGGACGCGGCCGAGCAGGGCGCGAAACTGTGGGTGGCGCTCGGCGACTCGATGACCCTGGGGTCCGGTGCGTCGGAGCCGCTCAGCGGATTCGTCGGCCAGATCCTGGCGCGCCATCCCGGATGGGCGTGCATCAACCTCGCGATCTACGGCGGGCGGATCGCGGATCTCCGGGACCGTGCGATGCCCGCGCTCGCTTCGCTCCCCACTCCGGACAAGGTGAGCATGCTGGTCGGCAGCAACGACCTGATGAAGCCCGGTCTGCGTGCGGTCGCGGCCGGTGAGCTGGCCCGACTGCTCGAGGAGGTTCCGGTGGGGACGGTCGTCGGGAACCAGCCGGGCACCTACGGGGCGGCCATCGCACTGAACACGGTGATCGATGCCGCGGTGGCGAGCGGTCGGGTGCGACTGGCTGATCTGCGCGATCCGCGCGCCCGGTCGTGGGGGAGATCGACGCTTGCTGCAGACCACTTCCACCCCAACGATGCCGGCTACCGCGGCATCGCCGACATCTTCGACGAGGCCCTGTTCCCTGGCGCGGGTCGTTCTGGGCCCCCGTCTCCTGAGGCGGATCGAGCGGTTCCGGTCACCGAGCAACGATCGTGACCGTTGCTCGGGGCGGGGGATCGTGCGCTCCACTCGACAGTCCTGCAGTCAGAGAGTGACGGTCGCGGTTCAGACGGTCGGATCGCAGCCCTGGCCGTTCGGACAGCTCACCGTCGGGATCACGGGTCTGCTCCCGCGGAGAACCTCGGCTCCCCGCGCGTCGACCGCCGAGATGGTCACCACCGTGACGGCCGACGAGAGCAGTTCGGTCTCCACTCCCAATGGGTCGTCCACGGAGGTCGGCCGGCACACCCGACTCCGGACCTACCGACCGTCGACGCCCGCCGCCCGGGAGAAGACGATCAGCTGCTGCGGATCGGATCGCGGCCCGGCGGTGGAGTCGCGCACGATCAGCTCGGTGGGCAGCACTGTGCGTTCGGCGGGCAACACCTCGTCGGTCGAGCCACGCTCGAGCAGGGCGATCACCGCGGCGGCGGCCAGTCGCCCCTTCTCCGGGACGTCCTGGCGGACGGTGGTGAGGGCTGGGCGGACCCGGGAGGCGAACGGGGTGTCGTCGAAGCCGACCACCGAGAGTTGATCCGGTACAACGATTCCGCGGTCCTGAGCGGCGAACAGCACGTTCGCGGCCATCACGTCGGAGAAGCACAGCACTGCGGTGATCAACGGATCGGCCCGCAGCAGGGCGACCAGCGCGTCGTCGCCGCCGTCGACGACGGAATCGCGGGTGCGGAAGGCCGTCGTGGAGACCTCCGCGGCGTTCAGTGCGTCCAGCCATCCGATCATCCGCTCGCGGGCGCCGTAGCCCTCCGTCCCGAGCGGGGTCGATTCGGTGATGCCGTGCGGCTCGTGGACGGTGAAGGTCACGAGCCCGACGTGCCGGTGACCCAGGTCCACCAGATGCTGGGCCGCGGCGCGCGCCCCGTCGCGGTCGGCGACGTTGACGGAGGCGATGCCGTCGACCGGGAACTGGTCGACCAGCACCGTGGGGAGCCCGCGCTTCTGCAGCCAGGACAGGGCGGGTGAGTCGGGGTCGCAGTGGTAGACCAGCGCGGCGTCCATCGCGACGTCTCGTGCCGGAACCCGACCCTCGAGCTCCACGGCCGGCACGAGGGTGAGGGCGAGACCGGTCGGGGCGAGCTCGCTCGCGATGGCGCCGAAGAACCGGGACGCGACCTCGTCGGTGAAAGCGGTGACCGCCGAGTCCGTGAGCACGATCCCCACGGCGCCGGTACTACCCCTGGCCAGGGCCCTGGCCGCCGGATCCGGGCCGGCGTAACCGAGCTCGTCAGCCGCGGCCAGGATCGTCGTGCGCAGGGTGGCCGAGAGTTGGTCGGGGCGCGAGAAGGCGTTGGAGACGGTCATCCGCGAGACTCCGACCTTGTCGGCGATCGTCTGCAGGGTGACCCGAGCCATGGTGTGCACTCCCGTCCTGTCGCCACCCGGGAAGATCCCGATGATCGACGGTATCGCGAGCGGGGGCATCACCGATGCCGAAGGCACTCAGCCGTGGGTGGCGAACTGCTGGTTCGGGCGTGGTTCGATCGCTCCGGCTGTGCGCACCAGCAGGCGGGCGAGAGCGCGCCGGACGCGGTGGTCCCGGATCGTGACCGACGTGGCGGGGCGGGCTCGACGCACTGCAGCGAAGCGGGCGACGTCCCAGCGGGCGGTGTCGGATCGGGCGGTGTCGCCCCGGGCAGTGTCGAGTCGAACGGTGTCGAGACGAACACTGTCGAAGAGCTCCCGTTGCGCGGAGGCCGAGAGGATCAGGGCGGTGGGCTGGAACTGCATGATGATGCCTCCTTCCACAGCGACCGGCGCTGCTGACCAGCACCTCTGCATCCCTGTACCGCTACAGTAGCTGGGCTGGCTGTACCGGTCAAGGTCATTCGTCTCCAGGCCGCCCGGCCAGGTGGGAGAGTGGTTTCCGCAGGATCTCGACTCCTGCGTCGCTCGATCACCGTCGGGATAAGTCACTCGATCAACGCGACGCCGGCAGTCCCTGTCGAGCAATGACCCCGCGGATCGCCCGCCGCATCATGGCCCGGGTGATCACGTCATGGGCGAACGCCACCGGGACGAAGTAGATCCGCCCACGCAGACCCTTGAACCAGACCGCCGTCGTCACCCGCAGCAGCAATCGATCTGCGTCGAAGGCGATGCCGGCGCGGAAGTCCAGGTGGGCATCCTCGGTGACGATCACGGCTTCACCATCGACAACAGTGTCGACCGCGAACACGTCGTCGGTGGCCGGCGGAATCCCGATCAGGCGCACCAGCACCTGCCGCAACCCGAACAACACCTTCACGAACAGAGGGGCGGATCGCGGCGAGAACACCGCAGCGGCCCATGCTTCGGCTCCGATCGAGGGGTCGGTGGGGACGGCGACCAGCGTGACGGTTGCCCAGTCAGCTGGACGCGGCCCGTCGAGGGCGTAGGAAACAAAAGCAGGCTCGGCGGTCAGGGGCTCGGTCACGATCGACATGGCGCTCTCCATACGGTGGCGTACGTTCGGATGCCATACGGTAGCGTATGGACATGCCTGATGTCAGCCCCGCCCGTCGTCGTCTGGGCCGGCAGGACTGGGTCGATGCCGCCCTGCAGGCGCTCACCGACCGCGGCCCGGACGCGGTGGCCATCGAACCCATCGCGAGTGCGCTCGGCGCCACCAAGGGGTCCGGCTACTGGCACTTCGCCAACCGTGCCGCCCTCGTCGAGGCCACCATGGACGAGTGGCTCCGGCTCCGCACCGACGAGATCATCAGCCGGGTGGAACAGGACGGTGGTTCCGCCCGAGATCGGCTCGGTCGACTGCTGGTCATCGTGGGCACCGGGGTCGAGCGCGCCATCGGTGAGTCAGCGATCCTGTCGAGCACCGATCCTGTTGTCCGACAACGGATGCAGGTCGCCGTCGGACGACGGATCAACTACCTGACGGCACTGCTGGAACAGGGTGGACTGGCGCGCGGCGCCGCCCGGTCCCGAGCGGTGCTGGCATACGCCACCTTCTCCGGTCATGCCGTGCTCGCGGCCACGGTTCCTGCGGTGCTCCCGAAATCGCCGCAGGCGCGACGCCACGCCCACCGCGAGATGCTGGAGATGGTGCTCGGCCCCGAGAGGTCCTGACGCGGGGCGAGGCCGCGACCCGGGTCGGGGCCCCGACGCGACCGGCCACCCGAGCTGTCAGGGCAGCCGGAACACCCGCACTCCGCCGGACTTGCCATAGCGCTCAGCCTCGAAGTCGGCGGCGAAGGTGGCGAACCAGCCGTCGCCGTGACCCACCAGTTCTCCGAGACCAGCAACCTGGAGCTCGCCCGTCGTCGAACTCAGCACCAGGGTCCGGGATGCCAGCTCGACGTCTGCGTCGACGAGGAGCGGAGCGGTGCGACCGGATCCGCCGGCCGTCACCGACAGCACGGCGCGGTCCTGGGTCCACAGCTTCCGGCCGTCGTTCCGGGCCCGGGCGGTCAGCCGAACGCCGGCGGCCGAGTCGGTGGTGAGCACCGCATCGTCGGTCACTGCCTGCAACGTCTCCTCGCGCGTCGCGTGATCCCAGGTGGTGCGACCGGTCGACAGATCGATCAGCTGCGGTCTGCCCTGCAGGACGAACGAGGCAGTCTCCGCATCCTGCTGCCGCAGATCCAGGTTGCTGCAGCGCAGTGTCTTGCCGTCCGACGACCGGTAGCTGCCCGGATCGAAGTCTCGGGTCCAGGCCGAGGCGCCACCCGGTTCGATCGCCGCCAGGCTCGGTGTGCAGCCTTCCTTCGGATCGTTGTCGTCACGGAAATGGACGCCGAGACCCGGTGCGACCAGCAGGCGGTTCCCGGCCAGGCCGTCCCCGGTCCGACCTTCGCCCAGAGGCTTTCCCGTGACGAGCCGGAAGGCGTCGGTCCGTTCACTGTCGGCGCCCGTCGGATAGCTCGTCACCCAGAGCTCCGGGGACGACGCACCCTCCAGCCGTTCCAGCGGGTCCGTGATCCGAGCACTCGCGTATGACCGCTGCTGCCACTGCCCGGCACCGGTCAGCGGATCGCGGGCCGTGACGGTGCATTCGCCGAGCCTGCCGGTCTGCTTCGGCGCGCACTCCGACGTGATCATCCTCCCGCCGACGAAGCTGACGAAGGCACTGGTGGTGTTCTTCCACAGGACCCGGCCGGTGGCCACGTCGATACCGGTGATGAGCAGCCTGTTCGGGAACACGTCGATCCCGAACGCGTCCCTGCTCACCACTGCGACCGAGCCGAACACCCGGACCTCCAAGGTCGGGATGTCGGTGTACCGCTCGACGATCTTCCACAGCTCGTCGCCGTCGGCATCCAGAGCCACCAGCCGCCCCACCGCATTGATCAGCGTGATGTCGCCGGCGCGTTCGACCTGCATCCCTTGTGTGGAGCCCCTGCCCGGGTCGAGCGCGAACTGGAGCAGTTCGGTGGCCTCGGTTCCCGGCGGGCTCCGAGTCGGCATCGGTGGTGGATCCGGCACCGAGGTTCGCGTCGTGGTGACGCCGGTGGGCCTGGATGTCAACGATCGCGAGGTCTCGGCGCTCGGTGACGTCGTGCAGGCCCCGGCGACGAGCAGCGCCGCCAGAGCGAGGATCGCCGGCGGGCGACGGATGAGCGAGAGCACGGATCCGAGTATCGGTGTCGCGTTCGATCGGCGCGGGCGATCGGACACATCGGTGCCGGTCAGCGTGCCTCCGCCCAGCTCCGCCCAGCTCCGACCGCGCTGTCCGGTCAGCCGACCCGGCGGTGCACCAGCAGTGGCAACACCAGCGTGGCCCCGGCACGGCGCAGGACGGCAGCGGCGATCGTCACCGGCCACAGCGACGAGGTGGCATCGACCACGAGCAGTACCGGCCGTCCCGCGACCTCGGCAGGTACGGGCACGGAGATCGCGTCCTTCCAAACGGCGGCCTCCTCGGCAGAGGTCAGTCCGGTACTCGTGCGCGCCGGTGCGACCGCCGCGTCGTCGATCTGCAGGTGCCCCAGATCCATCCGGCCGATCGCGGCGATCTGCGCGGTGAGGCCCTCGGTGAGAGCGCTGTATCCCGCGACCGGTAGTGCGACCACCACCTCCGGGCGAGCCGGCCAGTCCCGACGCCAACTGCTCAGCGCCCCGACCACGTCGGTGACGAGCTCCTCAGGCGGCGGCGCGTCCGCAGCGAACACAGCCCTGATCACCTCACGCCATTCGGGCGCGTCGGCGTGCACCAGGGCCCGTCCTTCGGCAGCCATCTCGCCGGGGGCGATCCGGCCCTTCGATCCGAAAGCCCCACCAGGCCACATCTTCCGCGGTTCGACGACGTGGGATCGGGTGCGCAGTGCACCCGCGACCCCGGCGGTGACGCTCTTGTCGGGCGCACGTGGAAGATCGTCCGGCAGCTCGCCGGTGCAGACGCTGCAGCGACCGCACGGGGTGGCCGTCGGATCGTCGAGGGATTCCTGCAGCAGCTGCATCAGGCAGCGTCGACCGCGGGAGTAGTCGCGCATGATGTCGGCCTCGCGGCGGCGGACTGCGATCACGCCTTCGTAGTGCGCGGCGTCGTAGTTCCACGCCCGGCCGGTCCGCACCCAGCCGCTCTCGGTGCGATCGACCACGCCGTCGACGGCCAACTGCTTGAGCATCAGTTCGACCTTCGTCCGGCGCAGACCCGATTCGGCCTCCAGCGCAGGGACGCTGGCCGGTTCTGCGGGCGCGACCGGGGTGACGGCGAGCAATCGCTGCACCTCGCGCTCGTCCGGGATGGAGGCGGTGACGAAGTAGTCCCAGATGGCGGCGTCCTCGTGGGCACTGAGCAGCACCACCACTGCCCGGTCGATGGCCCGACCGGCACGCCCGACCTGCTGGTAGTAGGACACCGGCGACGGCGGCGATCCGACGTGCACACAGAAGCCGAGATCCGGTTTGTCGTAGCCCATGCCGAGGGCAGAGGTGGCGATGAGTGCCTTCAACTCGTTGCGCCGCAACGCCTCTTCCAGCCGTTCGCGTTCCTCGCCGGGCAACTGGCCGGTATAGGCGGCGACCGGGTATGCACCTCCGTGCTGGGCGGTGATCGCCTCCGCGAGCCGTTCGGCATCGGCCACGGTGAGCGCGTAGACGATGCCGGAGCCTGGCAGGTTCGGCAGCTGCTCGACGACCCAGCCGTAGCGCTGGATCGGAGTGAGCCCGTCGATGACCGCGAGCTGCAGGGACGTCCGCGCCAGCGGCCCGCGCAGGACGAGGGTCTGGTCGCCGAGCTGGGTGGCAACGTCCGTCGTCACCCGCGCGTTGGCGGTCGCTGTGGTCGCCAGCACCGGGGTGTGCGGGCTGAGCCCGCGGACGGTGTCGGAGACCCTGCGGTAGTCGGGCCGGAAGTCGTGCCCCCAGTCGGAGACGGCGTGCGCCTCGTCGATCACCAGCATGCCTAGATTCCCGACGAGCGAATCGAGCACCCGGCGACCGAAGCGCGGGTTGGCCAGCCGCTCGGGGGAGACCAGCACGACGTCCAGATCACCGCCGATCAATGCGCTCTCGATGGCTTCCCAGTCGCCGTTGTTCGACGAGTTGAGGGTGGCCGCGCGGAGTCCGGCCCGCTCGGCTGCGACCACCTGGTCGCGCATCAACGACAGCAGTGGGGAGATGACGAGGGTCGGGCCGCCGCCGGCGGCCCGGATCAGCGCGGTGGCGGTCCAGTAGACCGCCGACTTGCCCCACCCGGTCGCCTGCACCACGAGTACCCGCGCGCCGGGGTGCAGCAGTCCGGTGATGGCGATCAGCTGGTCGTCGCGCAGTCGCGCGTCAGGACCCGCGAGCGCGCCGATGACGCGATCGGCGACCACCTGCTGGTCGTCGGTGAGCGTCGTGGCAGGCGTCGCGGTGGGGGTGCTCATCTGGTCACCGTAGAGCGGCGGGCCGACACCGGCGTGACCCGCGGAACGGTTGTGGATCACTGGGGACCTGTGGACAACTGCCGACACTGCGGTCACGGCCGCCCGAGCGCACTCTCCACCGGCGCGTCGAGTTCCAGCTCCGCCAGGATCCCGCGCAGCTGACGTTCCTCGTAGCGGAAGTGACTCTCCATGATCGCGGCGAGCCCCTCCAGATGCCGATCCAGCACCGGCGCCGGATCGCCGCTGCCCAGCGCCTGCTCCAGACCGCCGATCAGGTGGGCGATCATCGAATGGTCCTGGGTCAGCCTGTCGAGGGTTGGTGCCAGGTGGGGATGGGCCGATCGGATCGCCGGGAACAGCACTGCGTCCTCGCCCCGGTGGTGCCGGTCGAGGGCACTGCAGAAGCCGCGGCAGTGCACCAGCAGATCCCGCACGAGCTCGGGCGGTCCCGCACCCGACAGTGCATCCTGGGCATCGGCCAGGGCGTCCCGGAGATGCTGATGGACCCGGTACATCTCATGACCCCAGGCGACGAGCCTGGCCTTCTCCCGCTCACTCACTGGGCGGCAGGGGATTCGACGTCATCACGTCGTCCTCCGAACATCGGTGCCTCCATGCCTGACACGGTCTGCCACCGGCACGCGACCCTCGAACCGTAACGGACCCGACGCAGACGGTCCACGTGGGCACTTTCGCCTCACATTGCACTATTTCACTAGTTGTGTAGTGTAATCCGCGTGATCGAGTTCCGGATCGACCGGCGAGCAGGCACTCCCGCCTACCTGCAGATCGTGGAACAGACGCGTCAGGCCTTGCTGCTCGGTCGGTTGACGGTGGGTGATCAGCTGCCCACCGCCCGCGAGGTGGTGGCCAGTACGGCCATCAACCCCAACACGGTCCTGAAGGCCTACCGGGAACTGGAACGTGAGGGCCTGGTGCAGGGACGGGTCGGTGCTGGCACGTTCGTCACCCGCGGGCTTGCCCGGTCCGAAGTCGACGTCGACTCGCCGCTGGGCACCGAGCTCGACCGGTGGATCGGACGGGCCAAGCTCGGCGGGCTGGCCCGGCACGAGGTCGAAGCACTCTCGAAAGCACTGTTGGACAGGCACTTCGAATCGGGGAGGTCGTGATGGGAACCGTGCAACACGAGCGGACAGCGGGCGAAACAGCGGGACCGGGTAGCAGTTCAGCGGGGGACCGCGCGGGGGACGGGGGTGCGGGATCGAGCGGTCGGGAGCCGATCCTGCGGGTGACCGGAGCGGGTAAGAAGTACCGGCGCGGTTGGGCGCTGCGGCACTGCTCGTTCGACCTGCAGCCCGGCTCGATCACCGCACTGGTCGGACCCAACGGTGCGGGGAAGAGCACCCTGCTCGCGGCCGCTGCGGGACTGCTCCGACTGACCGAGGGCGAGATCGCCGTCCAGGGTGAGGTGGTGCGATCGGCACCGGCGCATCCGGATCTCGGCTACCTCGCGCAGGACAAGCCGCTCTACCGGCAGTACTCGGTGGCCGACATGCTCGAGATCGGTCGACATCTGAACGTGCGCTGGGACTCTGCACTGGCGCACCGACTCTGCGAGGACGCCGCCCTTCCCCCGAAGGCGAAGGTGCGCACGCTGTCCGGCGGTCAACGGACCCGACTGGCTCTCGCCCTGGTGCTGGCGCGGAGACCGTCGCTCGTGCTGCTGGACGAGCCGCTGGCCGACCTGGATCCGTTGGCGCGCAAAGAGGTCCAGCAGACCTTGTTGGCCGAGACCGTCGATACCGGACTCACCGTGCTGTTGTCGTCGCACATCGTCAGTGAGATCGAGGACGCCTGTGACCACCTGGTGCTGTTGACCGGCGGAGCGGTGACGCTGCAGGGATCCATCGAGGACACCGTCGATCGACATCTCCTGCTCACCGGACCGGGCGACGACGAAACGGGGTTGGGTCTGCTGCCCAGCGCCGACATCGTCGAGATCCGCCGCACGCCACGGCAGATCACCGTCCTGATCGACGGACAGCCGACCCACGTGCCGCAGGGCTGGACCACCGATCGGCCGACGCTCGAGGAGGTCGTCATCGCGCACCTGCGCGATGCGCGGTCGGGGACAGTCCGATGAGTGCGCCGACAGCCGTGATCGCACCGTCGGGCATCGACGGGCGGGCACCGCGCGGTGCCTGGTGGCTGGCATTCCGTCTGCAGCGCAACACGTTGCTGATCGGCCTCGGGGTGATGGCAGTGATGGCCGGTCTGGTGCTGTGGCATCGGTCTGCCGTGATGAGCCTCTACGCCACCAACGGGATTGTCGATCCCACCGCCTGCCGAGCCCCCAACGGCATGGAACGGACGATGTCGACCGAATGCGTGGCCCTGGTACAACTGCAGTCGGAACTCACCGCGCGCTGGGAGCAGCTCAGGGCCGTCTGGCTGCTGCTACCGGGGCTCATCGGCGCGGCAACCGGCGCCGCGCTCTTCTCCCGCGAGTTCGAACGACGCAGTCAAGTGTTCGCGCTGACCCAGTCGATCGGCATGCTGCGGTGGCTCGGCACCAAGGTTGTCGTCGGTTTCGTTCCGATGCTGGCGGCGAGCATCGGAGTTGGGTTCCTCTTCGAGCTGACTGCCAACGCCTACGGTGCCGCGAGCTGGACACCCCTCGAAGCGCCGTTCTTCTCCGACTTCGGCTTCGTACCGGGTGCGGTGCTGATGGTTTCCTTCGCCTTCGGCGTGGCCGTCAGCACCCTGCTGCGGCAGTCTCTGGGAGCCGTCCTCGTGTCGCTCGTCGCAGCGCTGGGCTTGTTGTGGGTGCTGGTGTTCGGCTATCAGTACCTGGGACCGGCCGAGCGTCACACCACCACAGCGATCACAGAGTCGATGTTCGTTCCCCCCAACCGATCGGTGTTCATCGAATCCGGCTTCCTGGACGCTTCTGGCCGGGAACTGACCGTCACCTACGAGTGCGGCTCGTACGGAGGTGAGGTGTCTGCAGCAGAATATGATCGCCATTTCACCGGGTGCTTCAGCGGCCAGGGGGTGACCCAGAAGTTCGTCGACTACCTCCCGTTGTCCGCACGCGCACCACTCACCTGGACGGTGTCCGGGATCTCGGCAGCGCTGTCGGCGATGTTCCTGGCGATCGGCTACGCCCTCCTGCGACGACGAGCATCGTGATGACGACAATTCGTTCGGCCCGAGGCTCCGGCAGCGTCGAGACCACCGACGGCCTCGCTCCCGCCGGCATGCTCTGGGTGGCGTGGCGGCTGCGCCGCTCGCTGATCCTCATCACGCTGAGTCTGTACGCAGCGACCGCGGTCACGATCGTCGTGCGGAGTCTGCTCCGGGCCCGGGACCTCGCGTCCGCCGGCGTGGTCGACCTCGCGACGTGCACCGACCCGGGGATGACGACCACCGCGCTCGGCTCCTGCGAGCGATGGCTGACCGCCCGGGATTCGTGGTCGACGATGGACAGCCAGATCAACAGCGCACCCGCCGTGATCTGTGTGCTGTTCGGGCTCGGCCTGGGTGCCGCCGCCGTCGGTCACGAGCTTGAACGGGGTCTCGGCACGTTCAGCTTCACCCAGTCGATCTCGCCGATCCGTTGGGCAGCAACGCAACTCGGCGTGATCGTGGCCACGTGTGTCACGGGTGTAGTGGTGCTGGACGGGATCATCCGCACCTTCGTGGACGGGAACCCCCTCGTCGACGGCTCCGGCACCACCAGCCTGTGGCCGCGACCGCTGCTCATCGTGGCCATGATCTGCCTCGCCTTCGCGCTGAGCATCGTGAGTGGTGGTTCGTCCGGTGGTTTCTGGGGTGGCCTGGGGTTCCTCGTCGTCGGAGGAATCGTCCTGAACCTGTTGACCGGTTCCACCGCAAGCTCGTCGCAGTCGGACGCGCTGACGTGCCCCAGCGACGACGGTGAGTTGTGCGGACGGATCAGCCTGGTGGTGTTCCAATTCCGGGCGCTGTTCGCCGACACAGCGGTTCGCGCCACACCGATCTGGGCGATCTCATTGACCGCCGTCGGTATCGCGGGGCTGTTGGGCGGATTCCTGTTGCTGCGCAGATGGTTTCGCTGAGCGTGCCGCACCCGGCAGGGTGGCCCTTCTGCGGATCTCACACGAGAAAGCGCCGATCTCGGCGCCGTGTCTGCGCCCCCAGCAGTCAGGATGCCGCACGGGCCCCGACCGCGACCCTGGCGGCGGACCGGTCACCCGAGTCGCGCGGTCAACCAGTTCCGGATCGCATCCGCGGCCTCCGGCAGTCCCTTCTTGAGCGAGTGGTCACCCGGAACCACCAACACTCTCGCGCTAGCCGTCTCGCTGGGGCAGCCGAACGGATCACTCGCGCCCTGGACCACCAGCACCGGCACGGTGACCGGATCGAGCTCGGGTTGCCGGCTGCGTTCGGGCTTGCCCGGCGGGTGCTCCGGGAAGGCCAGGCACAGCACTCCGGTTGGCACGAGCACCGCCGCGGTCCGGCAGGCGACCCGACTGCCGTACGAGCGCCCACCGGTGATCAGCGCGCCGGGGAACCGAGCGCTCAGGTGCTCCACCACCGTGACGAACGACTCGTCGGGAGCACTTCCACGGGGTGGGACCCGCCGTCCCGCAACGACATACGGCGGTTCGACCAGCGCCGCGACGAGACCTGACTCGCCGGCGATCCGCACCGCCAGTTCGAGATCGGCGGCCCGGATCGATCCCGAGGCCCCGGGCCCCAGCACCATCAGGCCGCGCACGTCGTCGGCCGGACGACGCAGATGGATCCGGGCCGGACCGTGCGCAGTGTCGAGCTCTTCGACCTCGACCCGGGTGCCGTTCATCGGGTCAGTCAACCAGCCGGCCGGCAGCCCGGCCAGACCTGATCAATTCACCGCCGCTGTCCGCACCGCTGGACGCTCACGGCGGGAGCCTGCGGTCGCGGCCGACGCATGACCGCTGCGCTCGAGCGCCGCCAGCCTGCGTGCGCAGTCCCGCGCCTCGTCCAACCGGTCCGGATCGAGACCGCAGCGCAGCGTGCCGCCCGCGGTGGGCACGATCCGCAGTCGGGGGCGCTTCCCTTCCACGATCTCCAGCCGAGGTAGGACGCTGAAGACCGCGCGGGCTCCGCGGATCGCCAGGCGTATTCGGAACTAGGCGGGGCGTGGCGCGGCGAACGCCGCCGCAAGGGCGTCGACGAGTCTGGGCACCGCGGTCGGGTCCGATGCGGCGTGTGCCGGATCCAGTTGGCCGATGGTGATTCCCCAGCAGTCGGGATGCGGCACCAGTTCAGCGAGAGCTGGTGCGAGCTGCGCGATGGTCGGACCACTGTTGCGCCCGTTGACGTTCTCGGCGATCGGAGCATCCAGGAAATCCAACACGTCGACGTCGAGGTGGACGAAGAACGGTCCGGGCGGCAGAGCGTCGCGTGCCGCACGAGCGGCCCGCCGCGGATCGTCGCAGAGGGTCCGTTGCTCGACCACCGTCACGCCGAGCGTGTCCACCTGGGCTCGCTCCCAGTCGGTGGCCTGGGTGCGGTCGACCCCGAGGTACACCAGATCCGAACTCCGCAGCAACGGAGTCCGACCGCTCACGCCGGCCAGTTCGGGTGCCGATCCCTCGAGATCGAGGACGTGGGCCATGCCCATCCAGCTCAACGATCCCTCGGCAGTGGAGTGCGGTGTGTTCAGGTCGAGGTGCCGGTCCACATAGATCACCCGCGGGCGCTGGTCGAGGCGGTCCAGGGCGGCACACATACCGATCGCGACGGCGCAGCTGCCGCCGATCACGAGGAGCTTCTCGCTGCCGGACAGGACCTGGGATGCGGCTGCGGCCAGCTCCTGTGTCGACGCCACCACCTCGCCCAGGTTCTGCGCGTACCTGTTGGTCAGATCCGGAGCCCAGAGCCGCCTGGTGAGGTCGCCGTGGTCGTTCACGTCGCACCCGGCGGCGATCAGGGTTTCGACGAGTCCCGCGTCCCGGAGCGCGGCCGGCGCCTGCTCGACCCCGACGCAGTAGGCGCCCGCGCTGGTCGGAACCCCGAGGATGTTGACTGTCCGATCGCCCATCGCCACAGACTCCCACGACCAGCACGGGAGCGGACGGGGCGGGTCACAGCTCCCGGACGTACAGCCTGAGCACGACGGCGCTCCCGTCTCGATTGGTGTCGGTGGCGGAGACGAAGTCGTCGAGACGGGAGAACCCGGCCTTCTCCGCGACCCGGATCGACGCCTCGTTCTCCGGCTCGACGCGAATGGCCGCGCGGCTGCCCAGAGCGTGATCGCGGATGAACCCGCAGATCAGCGCGACTGCTTCGACGGCAACACCGCTACCGCGCGCCCATGGGTGTACGGCGTAGCCGATGTTGACGTCGTCGGGCTGCAGGCCGTCGTCGTTGTCCGGATCGGCGTCGACGTAGCCGACCAGCCGATCGCCCCGCCACGCCGAAACCCCGTTTGCCGGTGCCGATCCGGGCGTTCTCCGCCAGCTCGTCGAAGTGGCGGATCGCGGTGTCGACCGTGCCACGGCCCCCGGTGAACCAGCGGACCGACTGCTCGTCCTCACCGGCGATGTGGTCGTCGATGTCTGCGTGCGTCAACGGTCTCAGGGTGATCGTCACGAGCTCAAAGTAGCGAGGCTGCGCAACAGCTGACCGGCATTTGCCGCCAGCGTCATGACCGCGAACGTCAACCGCAAACGACCATCACGACTGCGAAGATCAACCCCAAACGACCGTCACGACCGCGAACGTCAAGCGCAAACGACCGTCACGACCGCGAACGTGCGTTGGTCAGGCGAACAGCGGCAGCTGGTCGTCGCTGACGAGGGCGGACGCGCGGCGGGACGGCGCCTGCCGCGCCGCGAGGGTGAAGGTGACCCTGGCCCGCAGCACCGGTTCCCGGCGCCCGTCGAGCAGACCGGACAGCAGCAGCTCGGCGGCATCGAGCAGCTGTTCGTGGTCGGCGGTCGGGGCGGGCAACTGGACCCGGGAGCCGTCCGTGCCGCGGTCGGGATCGGTCAGCAGCACCTCGACGCGGGAGACATCGCGACCCCGCTCGTCGATCCGGGCCAGCGCGGACGATCCGGCGGCCCGCAGGAACTCCCGGACCACCGCCGGGTCGCCGGAGACCGGCACCACGGTGCGCTCACCGCTGATCTGCCGGCCGGGGGTGGGCGTGGTGACGGCGGCGTCGTCGGTACCGAGCGCGATCGACACCAGGCGTCTGGCCATCGCCAGCCCGACGACGGTGGCCAGCTCGTCGACCCCCCGGTCGTCGAGATCGCGCACCCGGTGGATCCCGATGGCGCACAACCGTTCCCGGGTGACGGGCCCGACACCCCAGACGTCCGCCAGGTGCAGGGCGTCGCGCATCGACTGCTCTGCCCCGGCGTCGACGAGGAGCACCCCGTCCGGTTTCGCCCGGCGACTGGCGAGCTTCGCGATCAGCTTGGTGCGGCCGATGCCGATGCTCAACGGGAGGCCGAGTTCGCTCCGGGCCCGGCGCCGGAGCTCCCGGGCGGTGGCCAGCGGATCGCGGTCGCCGACGTCCAGGAACGCCTCCTCCAGCGAACCCGGCTGGATCGCGGTCGCATAGTCGCGGAAGAGCGTGAAGACCTGCGCGGACGCCCGGTGGTACTCCTGCGCCCGCATCGGGACGATGTGCAGGTGTGAGCACAGCCGCCTCGCCTCGGCCACCCGCATCGCACCGTGGATCCCGTACGCCCTGGCCGGATAGTTCGCGCTGGCGATCACGCCCGTCGTCGGGTCGGTGACGACGGCGAACGGCGCATCGGCGAACTGCGGATGGTCGCGCAGCTCGACGGAGGCGAAGAAGGCATCGACGTCGGCATGCAGGATCCGCCGCACGGTCTCCGCCTCGAGAAGCGGTGATTCGATCATTTGTTCGACTGCCATGAGGACAGTGTGCACGATGGCTGTGACAGTGGTCGGCTTGCCGCTGACCGAGTCACTGACGGAGGAAGGTGACCAGATCTGGACCGGAGTCGGGTTCGGATGGGATCTCGTCGCGCTCCTTCGTCGCTTGCTCGATCACCGCAGAATCGCGCTCCTTCGTCGCTTGCGAGACCACCGCAGAATCAAGGTCCTTCGTCGCTTGCCTCGATCACCGGAGAATCGCCCTGGCACCTTCAGGCTTGCCGGTCCGGGTCCGTGGGTACCCGTCGATAGGCTCGCAACCCCCGAACAAGGATGGTTCATGAAGATTCTCGTCACCGGCGCGCACGGCAAGGTCGGACGCGCGACCACCCAGGCACTCCAGGCCGCCGGTCACGAAGTGATCGCCACCGATCTGGGCAGGCCCAGCTTCGACCGGAAGCCCGACGGTGCCCCGGACTACGTGCAGGCCGACCTCACCGATGCCGGCGAGGCCTATGCGGTGGTCCGCGGGATGGATGCTGTCGTGCACGCTGCGGCGATCCCGGAACCCACCCAGAATCCGCCGCACGTGGTGTTCCGGACCAACATCATGGCCACCTTCAACGTGCTGGAGGCTGCGGTCCGGTTCGGGGTGAAGCGGTTCGTCAACATCTCCAGCGAGACGGTGCCCGGCTTCTTCTTCCCCGAGCGGCCGTTCCTGCCCGAGTACGCCCCGGTCGACGAGGAGCATCCGATCCGTCCGCAGGATCCGTATGCGCTGACCAAGCGGTTCGGCGAGGAGTTGATGGACGCCGCCGTCCAGCGATCCGACATCCGGGCGATCTCCATCCGTCCGTGCTGGGTGCAGACGGAGGACAACTACGCGCAGAACCTCGGCCCGCAGGTCCGCGACGCCTCGGTGCTCAGCCCCAATTTGTGGAGCTACATCGACGCCCTCGACCTGGCCGATGCGATCGTGCTCGCCGCCGAGAGCGAGTTGCCCGGCCACGAGGTGTTCTACATCGCCTCGCCGGACAACGTCGGCGGTCGCGACTTCGCCGAGATCCTGCACCAGTACTACGGCGACAAGATCGAGTTGCGCGAGCTGGACCGCCCGGACTCCTCGGGCATCACCAGCCGCAAGGCGATGCGGATGCTCGGCTGGGCCCCGAAGCGGTCCTGGCGCGACTACCTGGACGAGCAGGGCAACCCGCGCTGACGGCAGTCGACACAGGGCGGGATCTCGACTCGCTGCGCTCGCTCGATCAGCATCACTGCCGGGACACCCACCGGCGCCGCAGCCGGAGCAGCAGCCCGGTGAGGCGGCGTGCGGGTGGCACCCCCAGCCGGGAGCGGTAGTCGGCGACGGCCGCGTTCCAGGCGCCGTCCGAAAAGGTCGGATACGGGTGTGTCACGCCGGCGAGGTCGCCGGTGGTGAGCCGCTGGGACACCGCAACGGCGAGTTCGCCGATCGTCTCGCCGGCGCGCGGACCGACGACGGTCGCGCCGATGATCCGACCCCGTCGGCCGATCGCCAGTCGGCTGAAGCCGATCACCTCGGCCTCAGCGACCGCCCTGTCCAGTTCGTCATGGCGTACCTGGACGGTGCTGGCTCCCGCGGTCGGCACGCCGACGGCGGCCACCTCGGGCCGGGTGAACGTCACCCGCGGCTCTCCGTCGGTCCGCACCGACCGCAGTGGTCCGAGCAGCGCGTTGACCGCCGCGATCGTGCCGTGCACCCCGGCGGTGTGGGTGAACAACGGGGTACCGGTGACGTCGCCGGCCGCCCAGACGCGCGGCGCGGTGGTCCGCAGATGACCGTCCACCCGAATCCAGCCGGCACCGTCGACCTCGACACCGATCGCCTCGAGTCCGAGGCCCACCGTCCGTGGTCGCCGGCCGGCCAGCACCAGCAGCCGGTCGAACTCGACCCCTCCACCGGTATGAGCGACGACGCCGGGGCGCACGCGCTCGATACGGGCGCTCGTGATCACCTGGACACCGTCGGCTCGCAGCACGTCCCGGATCACTGCCGAGGCGTCGGGATCCTCCGCGGGCAGCACCCGGTCGGCGGTCTCCAACAGCGTCACTCGCGACCCCAACCGGGCGAACGCCTGGCCCAGTTCGCATCCGCTGCTGCCGGCGCCGATCACCACCAGCCGCTCCGGTAGCTCCTCGAGATCCCACACGGTGTCGGTGGTGAGCGGCGAGACCTCGGCCAGGCCCGGGACGGCCGGCACCGCCGGCTCCGATCCGGTCGCGACCAACGCCTGCCGGAACCGCACCCCGGCGCCGCCGACCGTCAACCGACCCGGTCCGGTGAAGCGTGCCCGTCCCGGGAGCACCGTCACCCCCACAGCTTCCAACGCCTCGGCCGAGTCGTCCGGCGCGATCGTCTCGATGGCGGAGCGGACATGGGCCATCACCCGAGGGAAGTCGACCCTGATCGACCCGACGTCGACACCGAACCGGACGGCAGCCCGCGCCTCGGCCACGGAGGCCGCCGCCGACTGCAACGCTTTCGACGGCACGCATCCCGTCCAGAGACAGTCACCGCCGGTCCGCGCACTCTCGATCAACACCACCCGCGCACCGAGGCCGGCGGCGGTCTTCGCGGCAAGCAGACCCGCAGTTCCGCCGCCGATCACGGCCAGATCCCAGATTCGGTCTGCAGAAGCCACCATCGACTGTCCTCTCGGGCGTGCGGGTCGGTACGCAGATCGCACCCGTAGCTGCGACCGTACGGTGACAGCATCATCCGTGAGCCGGAGGGAGTCCGATCGTGGCGCGCTACACCGTCATCGCACCGCTCTACGACCTGTTGTCCGCGGAACCGGTCTACCGCGCCGGACGACGAGCAGCGATCGCCGACCTCGGGCTGTCATCCGGGATGCGGGTCCTGGATCTCGGCTGCGGAACCGGCCTGAACCTGCCGCTGCTGCAGGCCGCGGTCGGCGACACCGGCACGGTCGTCGGTGTCGATCGGTCGGCATCGATGATCGCGGTCGCCACCGCCAAGATCGCCCGGAACCGTTGGCAGAACGTGCATCTGGTGGTCGGTGACGCTGCCGTCGTGGATCGGGCACTCGGGAACGAGCCACCGTTCGACGCACTGATCAGCTCGTACGTGCTGTCGCTGATTCCCGCCTGGCCGGACGTCTGGCGGGCGGCCACCTCACTGGTCCGGCAGGGCGGCCGGGTCAGCGTGGTCGACATGCAGCTGCCGACCGGTCGGGCCAGGATCTTCTCGCCGCTGGCACGGCTCGCCTGCCGGGTCGGCGGATCCGACATCACCGCCCGACCGTTCACCGTCGTGGACAGGACTGCGCGGGACGTCATCGCCCGCAGCCTGCGCGGTGGTCACGTGCAGGTCCGCACCGGCTCGCTGCGCCCCTGAAGCGCCTCCTGCGCCTACCGTGGGGCGATGCGCCCCGCCGAACTCGTGACCATGCTCCGAGATCGATGGCGTCGGCTGGAGGTCGCCACCCGCCCGGTCCATCCGGAGACGGCGGACGCCCTGCAGCGCAGATGGTCCGCGTTGCCCGACCAGGTGCGCACGCCTGCGCAGGCGCTGGGCCGACACGCTGTCGGCTGCGAAGGCACCCACGGCGTCTTCCCGCGCTGCGATCTGGCGTGCACACCCTGCTATCACTCGCGCGATGCGAACCGGGTGCGCGTCGACGGAAGGCACACCCTCGACCAGATCGACCGCCAGTTCACCCTGCTCCGGGAGCAGCGGGGTCCCGCTGCCCACGCCCAGCTGATCGGCGGCGAGGTCTCGCTGCTCCCGCCGGACGACCACGCGGCTGCGCTCGCGACGATGCGCTCCCACGGCCGCGAGCCGATGAGCATGACGCACGGCGACTTCGACGAGGAGTACCTGCGCGCGCTGGCCCTCGGTCCGGACGGGCGACGCCGGTTCGACAGGCTGTCCTTCGCCGCGCACTTCGACATGCTGATGTTCGGTCGTCGCGGGATCGAGCGGCCGACCGACGAGGCCTCGTTGAACCCGTACCGCCTCCGGTTCGCGGAGATGTTCGCCCGACTGCGACAGCAGCACGGCGTCCGATACTTCCTGGCGCACAACATGACCGTCACGCCGCGCAACATCGATCAGATCGCCGATGTGGTGCGGGACTGCCGGACGTACGGCTACGGGCTTTTCTCCTTCCAGCCTGCCGCCTTCATCGGGGACGACCGTCGCTGGCACGAGGACTACCGGGACAGCACGGACGACGAGATCTGGTCGCGCATCGAGGCCGGTGCCGGTACCCGACTTCCGTTCCGCGCTCTGCAGATCGGTGACGAGCGGTGCAACCGCACGACCTACGGCTTCTACGTGGGGGAGCAGTACTTCCCGATCCTCGACGATCTGGACCCGGACGACATCCGGGTCCGTGATGCCTTCTTCCGACGATTCGGCGGAGTCAACTTCTCCGGCACACCGACCACGGCGTTGCTGATCAAGGTCGTGCGGGTGGCGGTCCGTCATCCGGAGGTGGTGGCGGTGTTCGCCGGCTGGGTGGCCCGGATGTTGCGCAGGGTCGGTGTGCGCAGACTGCTGCGCGAACGCATGATCCGACCGGTGACGTTCGTGATGCACTCGTTCATGGATGCTGCCGTCGTCGTCCCCGCCTGGGAAGCGATGCAGCGCAACGAGATCAGCGATGACCCCGCGGTGGCGGCGAGTCAGGAACGGCTGCGCGCCTGCTCCTATGCGATGGCCCACCCGGAGACCGGCGAGCTGGTGCCGGCCTGCGTGCAGCACAGCGTGCTCGATCCGGCTGAGAACGCCGCACTGCGCACGTTGTTGCCCCTCACCGTCCGGAAGGCACGCGCCGCACCGGAAACCACCCCCCACGGCACGGCCTGAGCGATGTTCGACGCCGCACTCCGCCGCACCGTCGCGCCCGCCGTCAACGGCGTCGCCGGGGTGCTGGTCCGACTGCACGTGTCGCCGACGGCGCTCACCGCGACGGGATTCCTCGCCGGCGCAGCGGCCTGCTGGGCCGCCGCGACCGAGCACTGGATCGTTGCACTCGTGCTCTGGCTGATCAACAGGGCGTTGGACGGGCTCGACGGAGCGGTGGCACGTGTCGGTGGCGGGGCAACGGCGCTGGGCGGTTTCCTGGACGTCGTCGCAGATTTCGTGATCTACGCGGCCTTCGTGATCGCAGTGGCCGTCGCCGTCCCGGAAGCCCGACTGGCCTGCGCGGTGCTGATCGGCGCCTACTACGTCTCCGGAACTGCGTTCCTCACCCTGTCGTCGCTGATCGAGCGGTACGGATCCGGTGGCACCGGACAGCTGACCGGCACCCCCTACGCCGACGAACGCTCGCTGCGTTTCGTCGGCGGGTTGGCCGAGGGCCTCGAGACGATAGTGGTCTACGTGCTGTTCTGTCTGTTCCCGGGAGCAGCGGCGACGATCGCCTGGATCTTCGCCGCGGCAGTGGCGGTGACCGCGCTGCAGCGGGTGGGAATCGGGATCCGACTGCTCCGCGGTCTGCGCCCCGTCGACTGAGCCGCATCCTTCCTCCCGCCGGCCGAGCCCGGTCTGCGCCGGGGCCGCCAGGTCACCGCCGCGCATTCCGGATGGTCGTCCCAGCGGCCGCGAGCGCCACTTCCCGACAGATGGGCATGCGCCGCGCACACGGGCATGCGCCGCGCACACGGGCATGCGCCGCGCAGACGGGCATGCGCCGGGATCGGCGTCACTCCCCTGGGGACGCGGCAGCGCCTACCATCGATGAGTGCCCGCATCCCTGCTGCTCAGCATCCCCCTGGCCGTGATCCTGCTCGTCCCGGGCGTCGCAGCCCTGCTCACCGGTCATCGCGGCTGGCGCGGGACGCTCGACCCGGCCAGTGCGCTCGGCGTGCGCGGCCCGGCAGCCGAGGTGTCGCCGCAGTCGGCTGCGGTGGCCAACCGCATCGCTGCCCCGGTGATCGCGGCGGCCGGCGCTGTGCTGTCGATCGGCGGGCTGCTGACCGTTGCCCTGCGGCTCCCGACCGCAGCCACGATCGTCGTCTTCGTCGTCGCCCTGGTCGGTGGTGTCGCGCTGCTGGTGGTGGCCGGTTCCGTCGGTGAACGTGCAGCGATGACGGTGCCGCGGCCCGCGACCAAGCCCGTCGGCTGCAGCGGGTGCGCGTGTGGGGCCGGGGGCTGCGGAAGCGGTGCCGCCGACGGGAGCACCACAGTCGAGAGCACGCCAGTCGGGAGCACGCCAGCCGGGAGCACGCCAGCCGGGAGCACCACTGTCGAGCCCCACAGTCGGGAGCACGCCGGCTGACAACACCAAGACCACCGCTGTCGAGGCGTCCGCGCCGCACTGAGCGCGCCGGTACCGTGACCGGGTGGCCAGAGACGAGCACTCCGAGTCGACCGAGTTACCCGCTGACGGGGAGCCCGTCGACCCCGCCAAGAGCTCGGCTGACGAGCGGGCACCAGCCGAGGAGCCCCAGCAGGATCCGGTGTTGGTGCTCACCACTGTCGCGCTGCCCTACGGCAATCGCCTCACCACCTATGACTCGGCCGGCAACGGCATCATCTGGCACGTCCCGGCAGAGCTCGCAGCGCGGGTGGCGACCGGGGGACTGCCGCGCCGCGAGGCCGGTGAGGGATGCAGCACCCAGTGTCTCGTCGTCGACCAGAATGCGAGCACCCTGCGCGGCGTGCAGGGCGACTCCTGGCCGGGAGAGCTGGTCGACGAGAACTCGCTTCCGGTCCCGCCCTCGGAGTTCCAGGCTCGGTTGCAACAGGTGTTGGTCTCGGCCGCCCGACGGGGCGAATCCGTGGTCTTCGCCGGGGGCGGCCAACTCGAGATGCGGCCGCCGTGCGTCCGGGCCACCGCCCTGCTCGACGAGGACGAGCAGACCTGGTTGTCGGTGATCGAGGCCTTTCCGCCGTTCCTGCAGGGACCGTGGTCGGACGCGCAGGTCGAGGAGGACCTGAGCTGCTCGATCAAGACGGCAGTCCTGGATGCGGAGACGCTCGGTGGTGGCGGCGTCCTGATGTTGGTCGCGGCCCAGAGCTTCACCCCCGGTCCCGACCAGATCGGGTTGTTCTTCGAACAGGCTCCGGACGGGCCCTGGCCGGGCTGATCGCCGACCGGCCGCCCGGCTTCGACTTTCACCGGAAAGTGGAGCGCACACCCTCATCAGCCGGGGCGGGATCACGATTGCGTTGCTATCGTCTCCGCAGACGGCCTCGATCCCGTCGTGCGTTCACTCGGTCCGGGCCGGCTGTCGGGAGGCGATCACCGTGGGTGATCATTCCTCCGGCGCACCCACCGATGCCGCGCCGAACACGGCCAAGGCCATCGTCCAGCTGGTGCTGATCGGGCTGGTGCTGGGGGGCCTGGTGACCCTCGGGTGGCTCGAGTGGCCCACCATCACCGGCCACTGACGTCAGCTCGGCCGTCCCGCCCGACCGATCACCGCTGAGGACATCCCCCCGGCGACCTCGCCACAGCCGGATCACCCAGCTCAGTTGAGGGTGGCATCCAGCGGTCGGTAGGCCTCCATCGCCAGCGGTCGCGGCTGGCGCCGCAGCACCCGGAACCACAGGTCCACCCGCGGCCCGGCCATCACGTCCTCGCCCTGCGAGTCGACCACGTGCCACGAACCCTCGTCGATCTCGGTGGCCAGCTGACCCGCACCCCACCCGGCATGACCGGCGAAGACCCGCGCCGACCGCAGCTCCGCCATCACCTTGTCCGGAGTCGCATCGAGGTCGACGAGCACCAGCTCGCCCGAGACCCGCGCGAACGGCGGACCGACCGGATCCAGCAGCGCGTCCACCTCGCCACCGATTCCTGCTGTCCCGGAACGCCGTACCCCGACGCACATCGCGGAGTTGCGCTCGACCGGGCCGCCCTCGTACATCACCCGCGGCTTGGCCACCGCACCCTGCCACTGCGGGAAGATCTCCTGGACGGCCGACTCCGACGGTCGGTTGAGGATGACGCCGAGGCTGCCGTCATCGCCGTGGGCCAGCAGCAGTACGACGGCACGACGGAACGACGGATCGAGCAGTGACGGCTTCGCGACGAGCAGGCTCCCGGTCGCCGGAGTGATCGGCATTCCGCAAGTCTGCCAAAGCGGCGGTGACTGCCGCGTCGCCCGTCCCGCAGATCCGGGCAGCTCGGACACTCCGGCACCGCACCCCGAGCTCTTCACGTAGCGTCGGTCCGTGACCTCCCGCCCTGCACCGAATGACCCGTCGGGGTCGACGGCCGGTGCAGCCGTGCGGGTGACACGTACCCCCACCGGCGCGGCACCCGGTCATGATCCCGACACCCGTCGACCGTCGGTCCGGGGTCCCAGAGCACTGCTCGGGCTCCGCGGATTCCGGTTGCTGGTGACCATCAGGTTGCTCAGTGCGCTCGGCGACGGAGCGTTCCAGGGGGCCCTCGCCGGGGCGGTGCTGTTCAGTCCGGAACGACAGACGGACGCCGCGGCGATCGCCGGCGGTTTCGCCGTGCTGCTGCTGCCGTACTCGATCGTCGGCCCGTTCGCCGGTGCGCTGCTCGATCGGTGGAGTCGCCGGCAGGTGCTGGTCCGGGCCAACGTCCTGCGCTCGGCGATCGTCGTCGTCGTCGCGGTGGCGATCGCGCTCGATGCGGCGACCAGCGTGCTGTTCGTCATCGCATTGTTCGTGATGGGGACGTCGCGGTTCGTCGGTTCGGGTCAGTCGGCGAGCGTGCCGCACACCGTGCCGGACGATTCCCTCACCGGCGCCAACTCGCTCGGCACGACCGTCGGCTCGCTCGCGACCCTGATCGGCAGCGGCATCGCCTTCGGGCTGCGCGCGCTGATCGGCGACACCCACGTCCCGATCGCGTTCGTGACGGCCAGCGTGGTGATCTTCTACCTGCTCAGCGCGGCGACTGCCGCTCGGTTCGATCGTCATGCTCTCGGGCCGGACGTGACGGACGAGCCCCGGCAGCCGATGCTGGCGGTCCTGCAGGGTCTCGGTTCAGGTCTGCGGCACATGGTCAAGCGCCGCAGCATCGGTCTGCACATCTGTGTGGTGGTGCTGGTCCGGTTCGGCTTCGGGATGGCCACCCTGCTGGTGCTGCTGCTGTTCCAGAACTACTTCCGCGGCAACGGCATCTTCGCCTCCGGGATCGTCGGGATCGGGCAGGTGCTCGCCGTCTCCGGCTTCGGCCTGCTGCTGGGCGCTGTCACCACCTCGTACTTCACCCGGCTGTTCGGGATCCGCCGCTACATCACGCTGCTGCTGGTGGTCTGCGGGATCGTCGTGCTCGCCGCCGGCAGTCAGTTCACCGAACCGATGACGATGCTGACGGCATTCTTCCTGGCCTTCGGCTACCAGTCGACGAAGGTCTGCGCCGACACGATCGCCCAGGCGGATGCGGACGACGCCTACGTCGGTCGGGTGTTCGCCGTCTACGACACCGCCAGCAACGTCTTCTATGTGGCCGCCTTCGCGCTCGGCGTGCTGCTGGTCCCGCCCGACGGGCATGGTCTGGCCGCCCCGATCACCCTCGGCGCCGTCTACCTGCTGGGTGCGGTCCTCTACTGGTGGGGCAGCGCGCACGCGGTGCGGCACCCCGTCCTGCCGAAGGCCTGAGGGCGCTCAGTCGTAGTTGCGGGCCAGCAGGGTCCGGCGCACCGAGAACACCAGCGCGGCGGCGAGCACCGCTGCCACCAGGGCCACCGTCGGCACACCATTGGCGGTGCCGTCGGCGAGTACGCCGACCATGATCGAGGTGATCGCACCGATGGTGAACTGCAGAGCGCCCAGCACGGCCGCAGCGGTGCCGGCCCGCTCGCCGTATCCCTGCAACGAGACCGCCGATGCGTTGGGCATCGCGAGCCCGCAGCTGACCATCAGGAAGAACGCCGGGACCAGGAACCCGAGCACCCCGAGGTCGGCGCGCACCAGCACCGTCATGACGAGGGCCGAGAGCACGAGGGCGCCGAGCACCACGATCAGTACCCGCGCCGGATCCCAGCGCTGGATCAGCACCGAGTTGATCTGCGAGACCACGGTGAAGCCCAGCGAGATCGCCGCGAGCACCAGCGCGAACTGACCGGGTGAGAAGCCGTACACCTCCTGCAGCGCGGTGCTGGAGCCGCCGACGTAGGCGAACAGGCAGCCGAAGACCATCCCGCCGGCCAGCGCGGTGGCCAGAAACGTCTTGTCCCGCAACAGGATCCGGTAGGACGACAGGGTGCCGCGCAACTTCAGCGGGGCCCGACGGGCCGGCGGCAGGGTCTCGGGAACGAGCCGCCAGGCCAGCACCGCGGTCGCCACTCCGACCACCGCGAGGGCGTAGAAGATGCCGTGCCAGGTGGTCCACTGCATGAGCAGGCTGCCGAAGATCGGCGCGATGATCGGGCCGACGCCCATCACCAGGATCAGCCGGGACAGCACGATCGCTGCGCGCTTGCCGCTGAACAGGTCGCGGACGATCGCGAGCGAGACGACGGTGACGGCGGCGCCGCCGATGCCCTGGACGAACCGGGCGGCGGTCATGATCTCGAGGGTCGGGAACAAGGCGATGACGAGGGACGCCGTGATGTGCACGAGCAACCCGGCCATCAGCGGACGTCGCCGACCCAGCGAGTCCGACAGCGGACCGATCACCAGCTGGCCGATGGCCAGACCTGCGAGGAAAGCCATCAGGGTCAGCTGGACCTGGCTGGTGGAGGCGCCCAGATCGGTCGCGATCCGGGGGAAGGCAGGAAGGTAGGCGTCGATGGTCAACGGTCCGAGGACAGCCATCGCGCCCAGGATCAACACCAGCTGGAAGTAGCGGCGGCCGACGTAGACGTCACCCGGATGGGCAGGCACCGTGGTCTTCTGCACGACGGGAGCGTCAGCGCGGGCGTCGACCTCGAGGAGATCGGCTTGTTCGGTGACGTAGTCGGTGGCGCGGGACATACGGCGGCTTCTTCCGGTGGGCGTTCAGGCGTGCGTGGGCGGTGCGGTGCCGTTCTACGGCTCGGGCACTGCGGAGCGCTGACGTCATCGGGAGCGCGTTGATGATCGAGCTTCGGCCGTCGTGAAGACCTGCGGACGGTGCGTGCAGGACTGGTTGATCCCCTGCAGCAACCGCACCACACACGATGGGTATTCCGCCTGTGCTTTCCCTCACCGGTCGGCCGTGCTGCCAGTCCGGCACCACCACCAGTCCGCAGCACCGCCGGCCCGGCGTTCGCGCTGGTCGAGCGACGAAGGAGTCGAGACCCATCAGCTGGTCGAGCGACGAAGGAGTCGAGACCCATCAGCTGGTCGAGCGACGAAGGAGTCGAGACCCATCAGCTGGTCGAGCGACGAAGGAGTCGAGACCCATCAGCTGGTCGAGCGACGAAGGAGTCGAGACCCATCAGCTGGTCGAGCGACGAAGGAGTCGAGACCCATCAGCTGGTCGAGCGACGAAGGAGTCGAGACCCATCAGCTGGTCGAGCGACGAAGGAGTCGAGACCCCGCTGTTGATCTCACGGGATCTCGACTCGCTCCTTCGTCGCTCGCTCGATCAGCGGGAACTTGGGCAGTCGAGCCTCAGACCCGCCTCGTCCGCGAACTCTGAGGTGCTTCCGGAAGCGCTTCGTCCGCAATCGGTCCTACGCTCCCTCATCAGGACCGATGAACAGGCCGGACATCGAGAGGGAGACGGACATGACGGACGGACACGACGACTGGCGGCCGGGTGGGCGCGGCCACGAGGCCTGGTTCGGTGCGGCTTCCCACGCGGACGCTGCCGCCCTTGCAGGGGTGATCGCCGCGCTCCTGCCGCCAGGAGCGGTGCTGCCGGACATCGAGGTGCGCCGGACAGGGATCCGGGTCGGGCTCCGCGACCGCGATCTGCGCGAGGCCGTGTCGGGTGCGGCTCGAACGCTCGGGCTGACCGCGGACCCGCAGGTGCTGCAGCGGGTCGGACTGCAGATCGACAGCGAGGACCCGGATCGCGTGACCCCGTTCTGGCAGGCGGCCGCCCAGCTCACGGACACCGGCGACGGCGCCCTGGTGGACGATCTGCACCGTCGGCCGACGCTCGCGTTCGCGCGGGCCGCCGGGACGAGCGCGCTGCGCAACAGGTTCCATTTGGACGTCTGTCACCCCGACCCGCAGGGCGACGCGGTGGCTGCGGCGCTGGCCGCGGGCGGACGCGAGGCCTTCACGTCGCAGTGGTACTCGACGCTGGCAGATCCGGACGGCAACGAGGTGGACCTCGTCCCCGGCGGCCCGTGGGAGGGCGAGTCGACCGCGGACTGGCACACGCTGTTCGGGGCGATGGTCTGCTATCCCGCGAACACAGCCGGCGCAGCGGCGGCGTTCGCCGCCACCGCGGCCGGGCTGGCCGACGCGGCGGGGATCGACCTGATGATCGACCTGCGTCCCGAGGGCGTTGTGCTCGATTCCGGGAAGGACCAGTGGGAGGAGGTCGCCGGCTTTCCGGACCTCGCCGCGGCCGTCCAGCGTGCCGCCCGCGACACCGGCCTCGTCGCGGACAACCGGCGGCTGCGGTTCGTCCAGCTCGCCCTGGACGCGGTCGACATCCCGGTGGTCCGGGAGTTCTGGCGAGTCGTCCTGGGGTACGAACAGGCACCCAACCAGGACTTCTTCGACCTGTTCGATCCGCGTCAGCTCAATCCGGTGCTGTTCCTGCAGCGGATGGACGCAGCCGACGTCGAGCGGCTGCGGCAGCCCGGCCGGATCCGCCTCGACCTGCAGGTGCCCGCCGATCAGCTGGCCGCGCGGATCGACCTCGCCGTCGCCGCGGGAGGGCGGATCATCGAGCGCGATCCGGCCGGTCTCCGGCACCGTCTCGCGGATCCGGAGGGGAACGAGTTGATCCTGCGGGTGGCCCGATAGGCAACGATCCGGTCGCCGGAGTTCGGTCACGGCCCGTCGAGGTCCGTGCGCGACATCCAGCGACCGGATCGTCGCCCTTCGGCGGTTCAGGTCATTCGGTGTCCGAACTCGGGATCCAGGCGCCGGGGACCTGCGCCGGGGAGTAGATCTTCACGTCGCCCGGGTAGGGCTTGGTGTACCCGTTGGTGCGGTACCAGGTGTAGCGGTTCATCTGCTCCGGGTTCGCATGGTCCGGTATCGCACTCGCGCCGGCGAAGCGCTGACTCTTCGCCCACTGCGCCCACTGCGCCGCGACACCCTGCTGTGCCGCCGGGACGACCGGTGCCGATGTCTGCGCCGCTGACGTGCCGGTGGTGGAGACGGTGTCGGCGCCGCAGGCGGGTGCCGGGCTGACGCCTTCGGTCAGCGGAACCTGGTTCTGCACAGCCTGGTAGGGGGTGTTGTTCGGCTTGTCGGTGAACGCGCCGAACATGGGCGTGGCGGCTGCGAGCTTCTGGTTCAGCGGTTCGGCACCGAGGATCTGCTCGATCGTGCGCACCATCGTGATCTGCGTGTAGTACGTACTGTCCACGACACCGCGCTTGGCGTAGGGGCTGATGATCTGGATCGGTGCCCGGTGCCCGTCGACGTGGTCGGCCCCGGCCTGGCTGTCGTCCTCGACCACGAAGATCGCGGAGTCCTTCCAGTAGGGGCTGTGGGAGATCTCCTGGACGATCTTGCCGACCGCGACATCGTTGTCGGCGACCTGGGCCCGCGGATCCGGGGTACCGCCGGTGTGGTCGCTGGAAAGCCAGAACATGTTCAGGTTGGCCGGACCGTTCTTCTCGAAGTCCTGCTTCCAGATGTTGTAGCGGTACGTATCCGGGATGTCGGTGTCGAACTTGGGGTAGTCGTGGTTGGTGATCGCGTTCAACGACGGGATCGGGGACTCGGTGTCCTGCTTGATCGACGGGTCGGTCAGCTGGGCAGGGTCACCGCCGTTGTCGACACTGGCTGCAGCGCAGTAGTACTGCTGCCAGGTCGCGGTGGCCGGCTTGGTCTCGAACTGGGTGAACTCGCCGAAGTTGCGCACGCTCGCGCCGGCGTCCTCGGCGGCCGTCCACAGGAAGCCCGACCGCTGGTGCCCCAGGACGTCGTCCTCGGTGTCGTAGCTGCGCAGGTACTCGCCGGCGGACGACTCGGTGTACTCCGGGTTGTCGCCCTGCATCACCCAGTTGTGGCCCTCGGCGGAGTTGGTGCCGATGTCGTAGGTGTTGTCGTAGAGCCCGAACTGGTTGGCGAGCGCGTGCTGGTTGGGCGTCACCGTCGCACCGAACTGGGCGAGCGTACGGTCACCGTTGCCCTTGGCGATGTCGCCGTACACCTGGTCGTAGGTGCGGTTCTCCTTCACCAGCAGGAACACGTGCTTGATGGTGGAAGGATCACCGACCCGGACCGGCACCGCAACAGGCGTCTTGGCCCTGCCCTTCGCCTGGGCGTTGTCCTTGTTGGTCCAGCCGTTCTGGGCGAACACCGTGGCGGTGTCCTTCGAGATCTGCTGGTCGCTCGGCAGCGTGAACTTGGTCAGCGATCCGGTGGTGCTGTGCGTCCCGTGCCCCGTGGCCGGCACGGTGCCCGGGCCCGCGGTGAAGGTCAGCTCCGGCCCGCGGGCGTCGATGCCGCGGGTGTTGGTGACCACGACCTGGCCGCCGCTCACCGTGACGTCGGCGGGGTAGTAGTCGGTGGGCAGCAGGCCGAGGTAGGACACCGGTTCCTGCGCGTTGCCGGAGTAGCCGTAGACGGCGACAGCGTTCGCCCGGCCCAACGTCACGAGCAGGTGGCCCTGGGTGACGGCGATGCCGGTCGGCTCGTAGCCGACGGTCGACTTGGACCACGGCTGCGTGGTGATGGTCTGCACGACCTTGTCCTTGGCCGTACTGATGACGGACACGGTGTCGCTGTTGGTGTTGGCGACGAACAGCGTCCTGCCGCTGACGTACAGCGCGGTGGGGTGCAGTCCGACCGCGATCGACCGGACGGAGGAGGAGACCGACCCGGTGTCGATGACGCTGAGGGTGCCCGTGGTGGAGGTGCCGTAGTAGGGATCGGCGGGCACCTGGGTGCCGTAGGAGTTGATGGTCGGCTCGCCGGGCTTGGCGACCCGGCCGCCCTCGTTGCTGACGTACAGCTTGGTGCCGACGAAGGCCAGTTCACGGGGGGCGATGCCGACGTTCCAGGTGTTGCGCACCGCGCCCGTCGCCGGGTCGAGTGCGACGACGGTGTTCTGACCGTTCACCGGCACGTAGAGGACCTCGCCGTCGGGCGAGTAGACGGCCTTGCCCGGCAGCGGTGCGGCACCGTTCACCTTCGGCAGGGCGACGGCCGTCCCGGTCCCCAGCGTGCCGTCGGCCAGGACCGGGAACCGGGTGAGCCCGCTGGCCTGCGGCAACCACAGTGTCCTGCCGTCGGGCGACCAGGCCGGTCCGCCCTGGCCGACGCTGCCGTCCTTGAGCTTCTGGTTGACGAAGGTGGCCGAGCCGACGGTGTAGACGAGCCGGTAGTCCTTGAGGTCGAACACCTGCAGCACCACGTTCTTGTCGGTGCTGGTGACGGCCAGGAACCGCCCGTCGGGGCTGGCCGTGGAGGCCATGAACTTGCCGAACTTGGTGAACAGGCGATCGCCGAGCGGCTTGAGGACCTGGTCGGAGGAGATCTGCAGCCCGTCCCCGTACTGCGTGCCGACCTCCCGCTGCCCGAACTGTGTGGTGGACGCGGAGGCGGCCGCGGCACCGATGATGAGGGTCGCGGTGGTGCCGGCGGCGATGATCCGTGACCGTCGACCGAGGTGGCGTCGGGTGGATGATCGCCGTACCCGTGTGACCTGCATGGGATTCAGCCCTTCTGGAGTGCGGAGAACAGATCGACGGAGCCGTCGAACTGCCAGAGCGGATTCGGCGCGTCACCCGTGGGGGTGCGCACCTGGAAAAAACCGTTGACCGACTGGGGACCGTCCCCGTCGGCGACGTAGCGCCCGTCGGGATCGACGTCGAGTTGGTAGATCGCCGAACCCACCGCGGTGGCGCCGGGGATGTGCCAGCTGACGACGCAGCGCCAGTCGTTGCCGGCGCCGGTGTCCTCCACCAGATCGCCGCCCTTGTTGCAGGAGGCGCTGGTACGCAGCTGCGCCTCGGGTACGTCGGGTCGGGCCAGCTCCCGGGCCTGCAGCCGGTAGAGGTGGGCGTACGCGGTCGCGACGGAGCGTTCCAGCTTGGGCCGATCAATGCCCGAATCCGCCGCCGGGGTGACCACGGCCAACACGACGGCGGTGACGGCCACCGCCACCGCCAGCGGGGCCAGGGCAGTCGCGACCACCCGGGCCCCCGCACCGTCGAAGGCCGGGTCGGTGAAGTCGCGACGCACGAACACCACGTAGGCCAGGACGCCTGCGAGCAGCGCCCAGAGGAGGTCGACGAGCACTCCGGCGACGATGGGGCCGACCTGGGCCGGTTCGGTGAACAACCCGCGCCAGGCCAGGAACGACCAGCTGGGCAGGGCGATGCGCAGCAGGACGGGCAGCGGCAGCAGCTGGGCCAGGGCGAGCACCAGGGCGAGCACCACCGGTGTCAGCAGACCCATCGGCGAGCGCCCGAACAGCACCGAGCCCAGCAGGCCGACTGCGGAGAAGGCCAGGGTCGGCGCCAGCACCACCACCCACGCGAGGATCACCGACACCGCGGCGTCGCCGGGCCCGATCTGCTGGCCGTCGAGCCCGACCAGTGGGCGGTTGCCGACGGCCACGAGTCCACCGACGACGCTGGACACCGCCAGACCCACGACCAGCGCCAGTACGACGGTCAGGCTCGCCAGCGCCTTGGCGAGGAAGATCCGCCGCGGGGAGCGCACCGCCACGAGCAGGTGGCGCCAGGTTCCCTGCCGGTCCTCCGCAGCGAACACGTCCCCGGCCACCAGCGAGGTCACCAGCGGCAGCACCCAGCTGCACGCGAAGCCCAGCACCACCAGGGATCCGGCCCACCCGGTCTGACCCATCCAGCGCCCGAAGACGGTGTCGGTCGGCAGCGTGGTCTGGGAACCGATGACGGCCACCGCCGGTCCGGGCACCAGCCAGCAGACCAGAGCCACGAGGCGCAGTCGCCACTGCGCCAGCAGCTTCACCAGCTCGAAGCGGTACCCGCGCCACAGCGGTGCGGGCGCGACGTCCCCCCGCTCCAGTTCTTCCGCCGGGTCGGGCCGGGCAGTGGTCGATGCCGTCACCGGATCGTCCCGTCATCGATGGCGTCCTGGGTTCCCCGGTGCGAGGACGACCGCAGGGCGTCATCGTCTGCCCGGCCCTGCTCGGTGCCTGTCAGTGCGAGATAGGCGGCCTCGAGCGGTGACACGACCGGGGAGAGTTCTCGCACGGCCACGCCGGCGTGAGCGAGTCGGGCGACGAGGTCGTCGATCGACTCCACCGACCCCCGCACGAGCAGGGCCTCGGCGTCCTGACGCTGCAGCAGGTCGTCGTCGGGCAGTACCCGTACCCCGGGGGTGATCCCGGCCAGACGTCGGGCCGCTGTCGCGTCGGACGTGCGGAGCCGGTGGTCGATCGCGCCGGTCTCTGCCGCGAGCTTGCCCACCGGACCGGAGAACACCACCCGCCCGCGAACCAGCAGGCTGACCTCGGTGCACAGCGCGGTGAGATCGTCCATCCGGTGGCTGGACATCACCACCGACGCACCGCCGGCCGCGAGCCGACCCAGCACCCGGTGGACGTGGCGGGTACCGGCAGCGTCCAGGCCGTTGGCCGGTTCGTCGAGCACGAGCAGGCGCGGGCGCGTCAGCAGGGCGGTGGCCAGGCCCAATCGCTGGCGCATGCCGAGGGAGAACCCACGCACCCGGTCGTCGGCGACGTCGGTCAGACCGACGGTGTCGAGGGCGTCGTCGATGCCGGGCCTGCGGTCGCCGCGCAACGACGCCAGGGCGACGAGGTTCTGCCGGGCGGTCAGCTCCGGATACAGACCCGGCCCGTCGACGAACCCTGCAACGCCGTCGGGCAGCGCGAGGGCGCGGCGCATCGGCCTGCCCAGCACCTCGAGCGTTCCGCGGTCGGCGACAGCCAGACCCAGCAGCAGACCCAGCAGGGTCGTCTTGCCGGCACCGTTCGGACCCACCAGGCCGTGCACGTGGCCCTCGGCGATGTCGATGTCCACGCCGTCCAGTGCGACGACGGCGCCGAAGGTCTTGACGACCCCGCGCGCACGCACCGCGGGGACTGTCTGCATGGTGCTCTCCTCGACGTGGCCACCGGATGTCGGGACCGACCCGGACGACGCTAGGGGTCTCGGGGAAAGGGACGGAACAGCCAGCGGGACAGCAGATGAACGGACGGCCACATCTGCGTCGGATCATTACCTGGACGAACAATTACCTCGGCGAACTGGAGTGCCGGCGGTCGTGCGATCCGTAGTGGTCGATCCCGGGAAGGTCGACGCTGACGGTCGCGCATCGCATCACTCCGAGGACGGGGGCAGCACGTCGTAGTCGAGCACCACGTTCTCCGAATCGGGGAATCGGGTGACGTCCCGGAGCCGCAGCTCGGTCATCGGAACAGCGTCGAACACGGGTCGATCCCCCGCGACCAGTTTCGGACCGACCATCATCGGCAGCTGGTCCACGAGACCCTCGCGGAGCAGGTGGGTGAAGAGAGTCCGGCTGCCGAAGATGACAGGGATGCCGTCGGCGCAGCGCTGGGCGATCTCCCGTTCGGCGTCGGAGGCGTCCGGGTCGGACGGGACCTGGGGCCAGCGACTCACATCGCCCGGTAGGTCGTCTCCGTGGACGAGCCGGTCAGCGCCTGCGATGAGGTGGGCATGGTGGATGTCGAACGCTTCGTCCAGCGGCATGACGCCGAGGTCGCCACCCGATCCTCCGGCGTAGCCGTCCGGGCTGATGGCCCGTACTCGCCGCACCGCACCCCTAGCCGGCCAACAGCCGCCATCGCGCCGAGCAACACGTCCGGACCGTCGCGGCGTTGGCCAGGGCGCTACGGATCTGACCGGTCGAAGAGCTCCGGCCAGGCATCGGGCACGTGCGTCAGTTGGCCTCGGACGTCCCCATCCGCCAGTAGCCCATGAAGGCCACCTCGCGGCGGGACAACGCACAGGCGCCGACCAGATGACGGCGGATCTCCCGCACCGCCCCTGCCTCGCCGGCGACCCAGGCGCGGATACCGGGTTGCGCGACGGAGCCCACGACGTCGTCCGGCCCGGGGACCTCCCACAACAGTTCGTCAGCCGGGATGTCCTGCGCCACGAAGGCTTCGGCGGCAGCAGCGTCACACGGCACCCATCCGAGTGCCGCCCGCAGCATCAACCCGCCCTGACCGACCTCGGGTACCTCGTCACGCGGCAGCCAGCGGACCGAGAACTCGGCGGGCGTGCGCAGATCGAGTTCGTCGACGGCGGAGGGGATCTCGATCAGCGCCGTACCGGTGGCGTCCGCCGGGAGTTCCTCGAGGATGGCGGCGATCGCCGGCAGCGCAGTCTCGTCACCGACCAGCAGCAGGTCGCGCGCCGGCGACGGGGCCAGCCATTCGCGTCCCCCGTAGGGACCGCCATGCGCAGCATTCGGGCCGCACAGCAACACCTCCCGGTCCATCTCGGGCCCGGTCCCGCGTTCACCGGCCAGCAGTGCGGTCGCCCAGGCCGAGGCCGGACCGACGACGCCGTGCAGCACGAGATCGACATCGACCTCCGCTCTGCGGTCGACCGTCGCGGGTCGGACGGCGCGCACGGTGTAGGTGCGCATCGCCGGTCGGCGGTGGTCGGGGAGTTCCCGCCACTGCTGGTACCAGTCGCCACCGGGCACGATCCGGTCGAGGCCTCCGACCGCGGGCGGGAGCAGCAGCTTGACCCTGGTGTCGGCGCCGGCGTCGGCGAAGTCCACCAGCGTGTCCTCGCCGGAATCGGCGCTCACGAACGTCACCCGCACGAGGTGCGGACTCACCTCGCGGATCACGGCGGCGCGGGCGCCGAACAGGGTCCACGGCAGGACATCCTGAGCGAGCATATGTTCAGGTTAGCCTGTCCTCACCTGGCTGCGCGAGATCATGATCACTCACCGCTCGCCACCGGACCGCCCCGGTGGAGGGCGCGTCGGCCGCCCGTCACACTGGGACCCGTGACCCACCCGCACGTGACCGCCCTGCACCGCTACCCGGTCAAATCCCTCGCCGGCCATCCTGTCGAGCAGTTGACGATCGACCGCAGTGGGCCGCAGGGTGACCGCACCTGGATGCTGGTGCTCCCTGACGGGCAGGGGCTGACGGCGCGTGAACAGCCGGAACTGATGCTGATCCGGCCCGAGCTGACCGCGACCGGGCTGACGATCCGGGCCGCCGACCGCAGTGATCTGGTGGTGACGATCCCGACCGGACCCACCGACATCCCGGTGAAGGTGCACTCGACCGAGCTGCTGGCGTCCTCGGCCGGCAACGGCGCGGACGCCTGGTTCAGCGAAGTGCTGGGCACCCCGCTGCGGCTGGTGTACCTGGGTGACCCCGACATCAGGCCGGTCCGCCCCGACCACGCCGAGCCCGACGACCGGGTGTCCCTCGCCGACGGGTTCCCGCTGCTGCTGACCAGCACCGAGTCGCTGGACGCGCTCAACGATCTCGTTGCGGCCGGCCGGTTCCCGGACGAGTGGCCGCTGTCGATGACCCGGTTCCGACCGAACGTCGTCGTCAGCGGAATGCCCGCGGCCTGGGCCGAGGACGGCTGGCGACGGATCCGGATCGGCGACGCGATCTTCCGCACCCCCAAGGGCTGCGACCGGTGCGTGATGACGACCGTCGATCCCGACACCGCCGCCCGCGGCCGGGAACCGTTGGCATCGCTGGTGAAACACCGCCGCTGGGACGGCAAGAGCTGGTTCGGGATGAACCTGATCCCCGACACCCCCGGCACGCAGATCCGCCTCGGCGACCAGATCGAAATCCTGGAATCGGTGCCCGACCCCGACGGCCCGCCCCGCTGACCTGATCGCCGCTGGTCGAGCGGTCGGAGCCTCGATCATCCGAATCCGGCCGCGCCCTGCTCATCCGCTCGGCGTAAAAACGCCGAATCGAGCGTCCCAGCAAGCATTCCTGCCGATCCGATGACGCGGCCCGCCTCGGTCGTCCCTCCCTTGCTCCCTGTCCTGAGCGAGGAACGAGACGAAGGGGACCACCGATTCCTCTCCCCCTCGAACCCACGCGGGCGGGCACGTGTACCCGCGCGCTGATCATCGACACCGAGGGACCGCGGATGAGGACGCTGCGCAGCCCTCTGCAGCGATGGCCGCGCCGGGAGCCTGCGAACCGGCGCGGCCGAGCGAAGCCTGTCGAAGCAGCGTCCTCATCCGCGGGCGCCCCCAGTCTCGACACGCTCGTTCCTCGCTGCTCGACCAGCGTCAGTCGGTGATTCCCTCGGCGCGCGCCCAGGCCAGCAACTCCTGCTCGGCGACGTCCCGGTCGAGCGGGCCGCGCTCCAGGCGCAACTCCTTGAGGTACGTCCACGCTCTGCCGACCACGGGCCCCGCCGGGATACCGAGCAGCTCCATGATCGCGTTGCCGTCGAGGTCGGGCCGCACCCTCGCGAGATCCTCGGCCGCACCGATCTCCTCGATCCGGGCCTCGAGGGCGTCGTAGGCCTCCTGCAACGCCACGCGGCGCCGCTTGTTGCGAGTCGTCGAATCGGCGCGGACCAGCTTGTGCAAGCGGGGCAACAACTCTCCGGCATCGGTGACGTAGCGACGCACCGCCGAATCCGTCCACCGGCCGCCGGCGAAGCCGTGGAACCGCAGGTGCAGGAACGTCAGGTCGGCGACGTCCTCGATGATCCGCTTCGGGAACTTGAGCGCCTTGAGCCGCTTGCGCACCAGCTTGGCGCCGACCACCTCGTGGTGGTGGAAGCTGACGCCGCCGCCGTCCTCGTAGCGCCGGGTGGCCGGCTTGCCGATGTCGTGCAGCAGAGCAGCGAGCCGCAGGGTCAGATCCGGGCCGTCCTGTTCCTGCGCGATGGCCTGGTCGAGCACCGTCAGCGAGTGCTGGTAGACGTCCTTGTGCTGGTGGTGCTCGTCGGTCTCCATCTGCAGCGCCGGCAGCTCGGGCAGGATCAGCGTGGCGAGGCCCGTTGCCGTCAGCAGCTCCAGCCCGGCGTGCACCTGCGGTGAACAGATCAACTTGGCCAGCTCCACCTGGATGCGCTCGGTGGTGATCCGGGCGATCTGCGGGGCCATGGCGGTGATCGCCTCGACCACCCGCGGCGTAGGCACCAGGTCGATCTGCGCCACGAAGCGGACCGCGCGGAGCATCCGCAGGGGGTCGTCGCCGAAGCTCTGCTGCGGAGTGCCGGGGGTGTCCAGCCTGCGAGCGGCCAGGTCCTCGATCCCGTGGTGCGGGTCCGTGAAGACGTGGCCAGGGACCGAGACCGCCATCGCGTTGACGGTGAAGTCGCGGCGAACCAGGTCGTGCTCCAGATCATCACCGAAGGTGACCTCGGGGTTGCGCGAGTCGCCGTCGTACAGATCGCTGCGATAGGTGGTGATCTCCAGGACGTAGCCGTCCTTGGTGGCGCCGACGGTCCCGAACGTGATGCCGGTGTCCCACATCGAATCGGCCCACGGCCCGACGATCCGCTGGATGTCCGCCGGCCGGGCGTCGGTGGTGAAGTCGAGGTCGTTCCCGAGCCGTCCGAGTAGGGCATCCCGAACCGACCCGCCGACCAGGTGCAGCTGGAACCCGTTGGTCGCGAACAGCTTTCCGAGGACGTCAGCCACCGGGGAGATCTTCATCAGCTGGGCGACCGCCTCCTGCTGGGCGCGGGTCAGCGCCCGCTGCAGGGCTGGTTCGGGGGCATTGACAGCAGCCTCGGCCGGAGCGGCAGCAGCAGGCAACGCTGCACCGGGAGGGGGAGTCGTGGACACGTGGACCGATTCTACGGACCGGCGCACCTCTGGTGGCACGCTTCTCCGTCCCGGACCAGCTGGCGGCCGGCGTTCACCGGAGACTGCACGCAGAGCGCGGATCGGCCTGGTGGTCGACCGAACGCTCGCTGCGTGCGCTGTCCTGCGTTCACGGCACCAACGGCCGGTGTCGGGGGATACAGTCCCGCTCATCGAAACCCCCTTCGTGTCGACGCCGGACCCGGTCGCCAGAGGTCCGGCAGAGGAGCCGAGATGACCACGTCACCGCACCGGTCGGCGTACCTGCCACCGGCCGACCAGCGGTCGCAGACCCACCCCGACCGGGTCGACGCAGTACTCAGCCGACAGGCCCGGCGCACGCCGGAGAAGACCGCGCTCACCTTCGGCGACCGTGAGTTCACGTACCGGGAACTGGATGACGCCGTCAGCCGTGCCGCCGGCATCCTGGGTGAGCTGGCCCTCGCACCGGGCTCCCGGATCGCCGCCTTCGGCAAGAACTCCGACGCCTACCTGATCGCGTTCCTCGCCTGCTCGCGCGCCGGGCTGGTGCACGTCCCGGTCAACTTCGCGCTCACCGGATCCGAACTCGGCTACCTGCTCACCGACTCCGGTGCCTCGGCGGTGCTGTTCGACCCGGCGCTGGCGCCGACGCTGCTGGCCACCCTGACCGATCTCGGCAGCCTGCCGACCATCGCGCTGCGGGACGCCGAGGGCTCACTGATCGAACGGAGCACGAGCGGCGAGGTGCCGCAGATCGTCACTCCCGCAAGCGATCTCGTCCAGCTGCTGTACACCTCCGGCACGACCTCACGTCCCAAGGGCGCGATGATGACCCACGGCGCCCTGGTGCACGAGTACCTGTCGTCCATCCACGGGCTGGACTTCCGCGCCGATGACGAACCGCTGCAGGCGATGCCGCTGTACCACTCGGCCGGGATGCACGTCTTCACGATGCCGTACCTGATGATCGGTGCCACCAACCATCTGCTCGAGGTCCCGGAGATCGGCGCGGTGCTGCGCACCATCGAGGAGCGCTCGATCGGCTCGCTGTTCCTGGCGCCGACCGTCTGGGTCCCGCTGTCGCAGCATCCGGACTTCGCCACCCGCGACCTGCATTCGCTCGCGAAGGCGTACTACGGAGCGTCGATCATGCCTGGCCCGGTACTCGACCGACTCCGCGGCGCCCTCCCGGAGTTGTTGTTCTACAACTGTTTCGGGCAGTCGGAGATCGGGCCGCTGGCCACCATTCTGCGTCCGGAGGAGCACGACGAACGCCCGGACTCGTGCGGCCGGCCGGTGCTGTTCGTCGAGCTCCGGGTGATCGATTCCGCCGGCGAACAGGTGCCGCCCGGCGGTACCGGCGAGGTCGTCTACCGCTCGCCGCAGCTGTGCGAGGGCTACTGGAACAAGCCCGAGGAGACTGCGGAGGCGTTCGCCGGCGGATGGTTCCACTCCGGTGATCTGGTGCGGATCGACGAGGGCGGCTTCATCACCGTGGTCGACCGGATCAAGGACGTCATCAACACCGGCGGCGTGCTGGTCGCCTCCCGCGAGGTGGAGGATGCGCTGTACACGCATCCCGCGGTGGCGGAGGTGGCGGTGATCGGCACTCCGGACGAGAAGTGGATCGAGGCCGTCACCGCGTTCGTGGTGCTCAAGCCGGACGCCACCGTGAGCGCCGAGGAGCTGCGCACCCACAGCCGTGCGACCCTCGCGCCGTTCAAGGTGCCCAAGTCCGTGCACTTCGTCGAGGAACTGCCCCGCAACCAGTCGGGCAAGCTGCTCAAGCGGGAGCTCCGCACCCGGGCGGACTGACGACGCGGGCGGACTGGGTCAGCCCTCCAACCAGATCGGGATGATCGAGGCGACCAGCAGGACCGCCAGGATGAGATTCAGTCCGGCCCATTGCCGTGGTGTGCGCAGAACGCGGCGCAGCCCCATTCCCAGCAGGCACCACACCGTCAGCGAGATGCCCGAAGCGACGGCGAACACGACGGCGAAGGCCAATGCCAGCGTCACCGGATGCGGAGAGAGCGTCGAGAAGGCGGCGGCCGCCGCGGTCGTCATCGCCCAGCCCTTGGGGTTGTACAACAGCAGCACAGCGCCACCGGTCAGGCTGATCGGCTCGCTCGAGCGTTCCGCCTGGTGCGGTGACCCACTCCGCGCCGTGCGCACGGCCAGCCACAGCAGGTAGGCGGTTCCCGCAATCCTGAGCGCCAGTGCGAGGATCGGAACAGCCGTCAGCAACCCGCTCAGACCGGCAGCTGCCACCGCGGCCATGATCGCCAGCGCCACGCAGATGCCGCTGAGCACGGGCAGCGAACGGCGCAATCCGAAGTGGGCTCCGGTGGCTGTCGCGATGGCGGTTGCGCCACCCGGGGTGATGGTCGAGATGAGCGCAAAGCCGCTCAGGCCGAGAACGACGTCTGCATCCATGACCACAGTGGTAGTGGCTTCCCAGACATTTCAGCAATCAGTGGCAGACAACTCTGTCATCAGCATTCATGATGGCTGGATGACACCTCTGCTGGATCTGCACCAGGTCCGGTCGTTCCTGGCCGCCGCGGACTACGGGAGCATGACGGCGGCCGGCGAGATCCTGCGGCTGAGCCAGGGTGCGGTGAGTCAGCACATCGCCCGGTTGGAGGGAACGCTCGGCTGCGTGTTGTTCGTCCGCGGCCGCCGCGGCCTCACCCTCACCGACGACGGTGAACGGCTGGTCCAGCCCGCCCGGTCGCTCCTGACGCAGAACGATCGGGCCTGGTCGGCGTTGAACGGCGCGAAGGTGACTCGGCAGGTGCGCCTCGGAGTGCCGTTCGACCTCGTCGGGACGCTGCTGCCGCCGGCCGTGCAGTCCTTCGTCGCCGATTTCCCGGACACCGAGCTGTCCCTGGTCTGCGAATCGTCCCCCGTACTGCTGAGCCAACTGGCGACCGGCAGCATCGACCTCGCGGTCGTCGAGGTGCCGGCCGAATCTGGCCTGCCGAACGGCACTGCGAAGCGCCTGACCGTCGAACCGCTGGTCTGGGTGGGGGCAGTCGGTGGCCGGGCACACCAGCGACGCCCCCTGCCGGTCTCGCTCGTCTCGGACACCTGCGCGTTCCGGCCGCTGGTGCTCGAGGGACTCCGCGCCGCCGACGTCACCTGGCGGATGGTCTTCGACCAGGGCAACCTGGACGCCACCTTCGCCACCGTCCGGATGGACCTGGCCGTGACCGCCGCGCTCGCCCCGTGCATCCCCAGCGGCCTCGAAGTGCTGGCCACCGGCGCCGGGGCGGACGGACTTCCGCCGCTGCGATCGGTCGCCATCGATCTACACCTGTCTGCTGTCGGTGCGCAGGACACCGGAGTGCGTGAACTGGCACGACGGATCCGGACCTTGTTCCGGTGACGGGCGCAGGCACCGGGTGAGCGCGCGTCGCGATCGGCGAACGTTCGAACCCCGTTGCCGATGGACTCGTCGACAGCAAGCCCCGTTGGGAGAGGATGTGGTCATGAGTCTTCGCTACCGCCGGGTACTGCTGAAGCTGAGCGGCGAGGCCCTCTCATCCGACAGCGGCGAAAGTGTGGATCCCGCTCGGCTGCAACACCTGGCGCGCGAGGTGGCCTCGGTGCACGCACTGGGCGTGCAGGTGGCGGTGGTCGTCGGAGGTGGCAACTACTTCCGCGGGACGATGGCCGACCAGTGGGGGATCAGCCGGGCCGAGGCGGACAACATCGGCATGCTCGGCACCGTGATGAACGCTCTCATGCTCCGCGGAGCCCTCACCGGTCTGGGCGAGGTGGACGTGCGCGTCATGACGGCCATGCCGATCCAGTCGGTGGCCGAGCCGTTCATCCGGCTCCGCGCCATCCGTCATCTCGACAAGGGCGCCATCGTGATCCTGGCCGGCGGCATCGGGCAGCCGTACGTCACCACCGACTACCCGTCCGTGCAGCGGGCGCTGGAGGTCGACGCCGACGCACTGCTGGTGGCGAAGCGCGGAATCGACGGGATCTACAGCAGCGACCCGAACATCGATGCTGACGCGGTGCGCTACGACAGGCTCACCTATCGGGAGGCCATCGATCGGGGCGTCAAGGTGATGGACACCGGCGCGTTCGTACTCGCGGACGAACAGGGCCTCACCATGCACGTCTTCGACGTGGCCGCCGCAGGAGCGATGAGCCTGATCTGCCGGGGCGAGGATCTCGGCACGCTCGTCCAGCGCTGACACGTTCCTGGGGTGACGGGATCTCCCTCGAGGTCCAGCAGATCGAACTTCGCGGCCGCCAACCGCTTGCCGCATTCTCATTGGTCAGGAACAGACGCATTTCGGTGCGAAGACGACCATTTGGAATGCGGCTGACGCTCCACCATGCGGCTGACCGACCAGAATGCGGCCGACGTTCCAGCATCCGGCTGACCGTCGAAGACGCGGCCGACGTTCCAGCATGCGGCCGACCGTCGAGGATCGCCCGACGCTCAAGCGGGCGGCTCGGTCGATGCACCGAGGGCGGCAGTGAGTACCGCGTGCCTGCTGTTGAGCCCCGTCCTGGCGAAGATCGACTTGAGGTGGTCGCCGACCGTGTAGTCGCTGATCGACATGGCCTCGGCCAGTTCGTGAGTGTCCAGGCCGCGGGCCAGCAGCCGCACGAGCCGGTGCTCGCGGGGACTGAATGCATGGCTGCGGGCGTACACGTCGCGACGCTCGGCCCCGGGAGTCTCCTCGATCGACACGGCAATCGCGCCGGGTCCTGACGTCCCGCTCGCGGCCAGTCTGCTCGCTCGCACCGTGACCCAGGTGAAGCCCGGCACGTGGGTGCGGGCCGAGGCGGGATGGTCGTCGGCGCCGGCCTCGACGGCGATCAGCTGGGCGGCGACGTTGTACGCAGCCGCCGGGATCGGCGCCATGCCGGGCGTCGTCGGCAGCAGTCGCTGCAGCCATGCGGTGGCCGCGACGGTCTGACCGGTGATGCACAGCGCATCGTCGAGGATGAGAACGGCGGGACCCTCGTCGCGTGGCACGGACGCTGCCGGGGCGAGGAACGTTCCCGCCAGGCGTCGTCGGACTGCAGTCGTGATCGTGCTGCCGGCGGCGACGAGGACAGCCACCTCGTCGTCGGTGAACGGCCCGCTCGTCCCGTCCCGCCAGAGGTCGAGGAACGCCCAGGTGCCATGACGGTCCCGGCACACCGTCGAGGCGACGTCGACGATGCCGTATCCCGTCAACATCGCGCGCCACGGATCCAGCGGGTCGGCGGCGGTTCGGCTCAGCAGCCGCACCGGATGCGGTGGGCCGGCGAAGGTCGTCCACCGGTTGATCGGACTCGAGTACTTGAGCTTGATCACGGTCGGAAGCGCTGACAGGGCGGGGACCTCGGCCACCGGGTTGCTCCCGACGGAGGTGACGGGGTCGGTCAGCAGCCAGGCGTAGGCGTCGAAGCCGAGCGACCGGCGTAGCTCAGCGACGATGCCGACCCGGAGGTCGCGTTCGCCCAGTGTCGAGGCGCAGAGACGCTCGATCCGCTCAACGCTCCGCGCCAGGCTCCATGAGCCCGTCATCGCACGAGTGTGCCAACTGATGCGCCGATGCGACATCCCGAGGATGAGGGATGGTTCGTCGGAGTCGAAATCCCTAGCGTCGCGGGCATCATCCCCGATGTGAAAGGACCGGCCATGTACGCAATGGTGGTGCGAATGAGTCTCGACCCGGATCGTCGATCGGACGTGATCGCCCACCTCCGGCGAGACGTCGTCGGTTTCGCCTGCGGGCTACCCGGATTCGTCAGTGGGCAGTGGTTCTGCTCGACCGACGGTGTCGACGGCCTCGGCGTGGTCCTGTTCGACGCCGAAGCAGACGTCGTCGCCGCGGCCCGTGGGCCGCGCGCCACCCAGCACGACGACGAGCGAGCGTGGAACATCGAGAACGTCCAGGTGTTCGAGCAGGTCGCCCGAGCCGAGCGCGCCGGCGGCGCCGACATTCCCGACGGCATGCCGAGCGCTGCACCGGCGTGATGGAACCTCCACCGCTGCCGCATTCTCAGTGGTCGGAAACCGGCGCAATTCGGTGCGGGAACGACCATCCGGAATGCGGCTGACGCACCAACGTGCGGCTGACGCTCCAGAGTGCGGCTCGAGGGAGCCCCGGCGGTTCAGCGGCCACGGAAGGTCGGGGTCCGCTTCGCCGCGAACGCCGCCAGGCCGTGAGCGAAGTCGCTGGAGGCGAGCAACTCGAGTTGTCCCTCACGTTCCCGGGCGAGAGCCGCCTCGAGGTCGGTGATGGCGGTCGCGTTGATGGCCTGCTTCGTGCGGGCGTATGCGGCGGTCGGGCCGACGGCCAGCCGGGCGACGATGCCGTCCGCACATCCGTCGATCTCGTCGTCGGGCACGCAGATCGCGATCAGCCCGGCGGCCGCCGCGTCGGGTGCAGTGAGCTTGTCAGCCAGCAGCGCCATCCTCATCGCCGTCGCCCGACCGACACTGGACGTCACCAGGGCCGTCGCCCCGCCGTCCGGCATCAGCCCGATCCTGCTGAACGCCAACAGGAAGTAGGCCGACTCGGCCGCGATCACCAGATCAGCGGCGAGCGCCACCGACAGACCGATCCCGGCGGCGACTCCGCGGACGACGGCGACCACCGGAGTAGACCCACGCAGCACGGCCGCGGTGAAGAAGTTGGCCGCGTCGATGGTGGCACCGTCCGGCATGGCTCCCGGGTGCGCCATCGCGGCGCCCGCCGAACGCAGGTCGATCCCGGATGAGAACGCACCACCGGCGCCGCCGAGCACGATCACCCGGACGTCGGGATCCGCGTCGAACTGCTCGATCAGGTCGCCGAGCCGGACGAACATCTGCAGGTCCAACGGATTGAGCTGGCGGGGACGGTTGAGGGTGATCCGCGCGACGGGGCCCTCGACGGTCACCAGGATCCGATCCCGGACCTGCTCGTCCTGCACGTTCATCGCTCTCCAGGGTTGTTCTCGATCCGACTGTCGCGGGCCTGCCTACACTCGCGAGTGAACCACCGTTCACCCCCGACTCGGGTGCCGACATCGCGACACCCCGACCGCACCCGTCACCCGGATGTCCACTGGAGGACCTCATGGCCGAAGCCATCATCGTCGATGCGGTTCGTCTCGCATCCGGCAAGGGCAAGCCCGGCGGTGCGCTGTCGGAGCATCATCCCGTCACGCTGCTGACGACCGTGCTCACTGCTCTGCTCGAGCGCACCGGCCTCGACCCCGCCCGGGTGGACGACGTGATCGGCGGCTGCGTGCAGCAGGTCGGCGAGCAGAGCATGAACGTCACCCGGTCGGCCGTGCTGGCCGCCGGGTTCCCGGACTCGGTGCCGGCGACCACGATCGACCGGCAGTGCGGCTCCAGCCAGCAGGCCGCGAGCTTCGCCGCGCAGGGTGTGATCGCCGGCGCCTACGACATCGTCATCGCCTGCGGTGTCGAGTCGATGAGCAGGCTTCCGCTCGGCACCTCGCCGATCGGGCAGGACCCGTACGGCCCGCAGGTCGAGAAGCGCTACCCGGAGGGCCTGGTCAACCAGGGCATCTCCGCGGAACTCATTGCAGCGCAGTGGAAGTACGACCGCGACGCGCTCGACGAGTTCGCGGCTCGCTCCCACCGCCTGGCCGCGCAGGCCACCGCCGAAGGCTTCTTCGACCGTGAGATCGTGCCGATCGCCGGTGCGTCCGGCGCGCCGTTGACGGCGGACGAGACCGTCCGGGCGGCGACCACCGCCGAGGGGCTCGGCGGCCTGAAACCATCCTTCCGTACCGATGCGTACGCCGCACGGTTCCCGGACGTCGGCTGGCACATCACCCCCGGCAACTCCTCGCCGCTGACGGACGGCGCCTCCGCGGTGCTGATCATGAGCGAGAAGGCAGCGACCGAGCTGGGACTGACCCCGCGGGCCCGCTTCCATGCGACCACGGTGGTCGGCAGCGATCCACTGCTGATGCTCACCGGCCCGATCCCGGCGACCCGGAAGATCCTGCAGCGCACGGGTATGACCATCGACGACCTCGACGCCTACGAGGTCAACGAGGCATTCGCACCGGTCCCGCTCGCCTGGGCGCAGGAACTCGGCGCCGATCCGGCCAAGCTCAATCCGCGCGGCGGAGCGATCGCCCTTGGCCACGCCCTCGGCTCGTCGGGCACCCGGCTGCTGACGACCCTGCTCGGCCAGCTCGAGGCCACCGGCGGTCGCTACGGCCTGCAGACGATGTGCGAGGGCGGCGGGATGGCCAACGCGACCATCATCGAACGGCTGTGACACCGAGGACCCCGCGAGCCCACCCCACCGACGACCAGGACGGGAGCGCTCGATGAAGAGCTCTTTCTACACCGAGGACCACGAGGCCTACCGCGAGAGCGTGCGGGCGTTCGCCGAGCGCGAGGTGGTGCCGCACTACGAGAAGTGGGAGGAGAACCACCTCATCGACCGCGCGGTGTGGGAGGTCGCGGGCGCGCAGCAGATCATCGGTCTCGCCGCTCCCGAGTCGTTGGGCGGCGGCGGTGAACACGACTACCGCTACCGGATGATCGTCGCCGAGGAGCTGTCCACGATCGCCGCGCCGTCGATGGCCGCGGGTTTCGCCGTCCAGGACGACCTGGTGCTGCCCTATCTGCTCGACCTGGCCACCCCGGAGCAGGCGCAGCGGCTGATCCCCGGCCTCACTGCCGGCACCAGCATCGGCGCCATTGCGATGACGGAGCCCGGCGCCGGCAGCGATCTGCAGGGCATCGCCACCAAGGCCGTCCGGGACGGCAGCGACTGGATCCTCGACGGTTCGAAGACGTTCATCACCAACGGCATCCATGCCGACGTCGTCATCGTGTTCGCCCGCACCGACCCGAGCGCCGGGTCCAAGGGGTACAGCCTGCTGCTGGTCGAGCGCGACTTCGAGGGCTTCACCCGTGGCCGCAAGCTCGACAAGGTCGGGATGCCAGGTCAGGACACCGCCGAGCTCAACTTCGCCGGTGTCCGGGTGCCGGCGGAGAATCTGCTCGGTGAGGAGGGTGCGGGCCTGCGCTACCTGATGGAGCGGTTGCCGCGGGAGCGGATCTCGATCGCCGCCGCCGCGTTGACCGCCCTCGAGGCGGCCTACCGCTGGACCACCGACTACGTCTTCGATCGCAAGGCCTTCGGACAGCGGATCGGCGACTTCCAGAACACCCGGTTCGTGCTGGCCGAGATCGAGACCGAGATCGACATCACCCGCGCGTACGTCGAGCGCTGTGTGCTGGGGCTGAACGAGGGCGAGCTGACCACCCAGGAAGCGTCCAAGGCGAAGTGGTGGGCGAGTGAGCTGCAGGTCCGGAACACTTCACGACTGCTGCAGCTCTACGGCGGCTACGGCTTCATGAAGGAGTACCCGATCGGCCGCGCCTACGCCGACTGCCGGGTGCAGAGCATCTACGGCGGCACCACCGAGATCATGAAAGAGATCATCGGGCGCGGGATCGCCGGCCGCTACCGCTGAGCGTGAGCATCTGGGTGCCGGGAAGAGGACCGTGGGGTGGGCGGCTGACCGCGGGGTGGGCGGCTGACCGCGGAGTGCGTGCGACGTGCATCCGAGCCGGAGCGGACTGCCCGACTACGGTGGGCGCGTGCGACTGCGACGACGGATCTCCCAGGTGTTCTGGCGGTTCAGCCGCTGGACCCCGGTGACGGAAGAAATCCCGGAGCGCGGGGTGCTGCTGGGCGTCCCGCACACCTCGAACTGGGACCTCCTGTTCATGCTGATGATCAGCTGGCGGATCGGGAAACCGTTCCACTTCCTGGCGAAGAAATCGCTGTTCCGGCGGCCGATGGGTGCCGTGATGCGTGCACTCGGCGGGATCCCGGTCGACCGCAGCGCCGAGCAGGGGCTGGTCCGCGAGATCGTTGCCAAAGCCGAGCGGGGTGAGCAGTTCCTGCTGGTCGTCACCCCTGAGGCGACCCGCGGCCGGGTCGAGTACTGGAAGTCGGGGTTCTATCGGATCGCGCGCGCTGCCGAACTGCCCGTCGTGATGGGATTCGTGGACAGCCGCCGGAAGGAATGTGGGCTCGGCCCACACTTCACCCTCACGGGGAACGTGCGCGCAGACATGGACCGGATCCGCGCCAACTACGCCGGGATGATCGGGGTGCGCCCCGACATGTCGGGTGAGCCGCGCCTGCGCGAGGAACCCGAGGCCTGACGGCGAGACCCCGCGGTCGAGAAGGGGCTCAGTCCGACGGTGGTTCGTCCCACCAGGGTTCGGTCACCGTCACTTCGTGGTCGGGGGACAGCTCGGTCCGACATCGGTGCAGTAGGACGACACCGCGGGCGATCCACACAGGGTCACCCGCCCCGTCGGTCGGCAACACTTCTTCGGTGAAGTCGTCCAGCCACCGGCGGAGCGCCTCCATCGTTGTCGGGGACAGCGGGAGCTCCTCCAGCGCGACCGGCGTTCCCCCGCTACCTGTCCGCAGATGGAACAAGCTCCCGCCGTGGTCGGGCCACCACTCCAGCACTGCGCGCATGCCGTCAGCCGTGACGACGCCGTCGGGCGAACGCTGCCTGGCTTCGCAGAGGGGCGAGGAAGGGTCGCGGATTCACATCGGGCCGTCCGGGTTCACCCGTCCCGACGCGACGGCCTCGATCTCCAGCGCCAGTCCGTGGTGCAGCACTGGCACCGGCACGACGGCCCGGGCGGGGCGATGGTCACCGATCCACTGTGCGTACAGCGCGTCGAACTCCGGCCACCGGTCGATGTCGCTGACGTACACCCGGACCTGGGCGAGGTGGTGAGGCGTGAGCCCCCGGGACTCGAGACAGATCCGGACGTTCTCGAGGACCTGTGCCACCTGCTCGGCGAAGGGCCGGTCGGCCAACGGAACCCCGTTCCGGTCGATCGGCAGCTGACCGGACACGAACACCAGATCGCCGACCGCGAACGTGGGGGAGTAGTGACCGGCCGGCGGCCGCGAACCGTGCACATCGCCTGCTTCGAAAGGACCGTCGAGGACGGAAGGCATCAGGTAACTGTAGACAGCGCCGGTGCGCCCGTGCGTCCGACGTTGTTCGCTCACATTCCGCACCGTCGCTCACGATCGAACCTGAGCGAACGCACCGGACGTGCGCGGATGCGGCTGGCGCAACGGAGGGTCAACCGGGACGGTCAGGCGGCCCGCTTCGGCGCCCATCATGGCGACTCCGGGCGCCGGGCGTAGCCGGCGTCGATCCCGGACACCCACATGCGTCGCTCCACGTCCTCCCACGGCACCGGCTCAGCGTTGGCCACCAGCGCCAGAGCGCTCGTCGGTGCCATCGACGTGCGGGCGGCCACTGCTCTGGCCAGCGCCGCGACCAGCCGGGCCCGTTCCGGCCGGAACGGCTCCTGCCAATGACCGGCATCAGCACAGAACTGGGCGAACTCGTGCACCGCGCGGGGACCCGAACCTGCACGGATCTGCGCGAGTATCGCTGGGAATCGGGTTGTCGTGATCTCCCCGACGTCGTCCGAGTCCAGGTACCGGGCCGCGCCCGCCGTCGGGTGGCCGTCCCGGGAGACACCCGTCCCGGGACCAGTCGCTCGGTACTCAGGAGCTGCGTGCACCCGACAAGCACACTGGTCGACCGGCAGATCGGACAGTTCGCAGATGTCGGTGCTCACGTCGTCCACTCTCAGGCGTGCGGGGGCGTCATGCAATTGACGTCCACGGTGTCCGCCTCACGCGTTGTTCGCTCACGTTCCACGCCCCCGCTCACGATGAGACGTTGAGCGAACGGACCGGACGTGAGCGAATGCCCCGCTGCAGCACGGCCGGGGCGGCTCGCAGCATCCCGGGAGCCTCATCGATCCGCACTACCATCGACAGAATGTCCACCCCCGCCCGCTCCCGTCCCCGGCGCCGCCGGGCCGACGAGACGTCGGCCGGCGGACTGGTGGTGCGGACCGAGGACGGCATCCGGTCCGGCGCTCTGATCGGTCGCCTCGACCGACGCGGACGGCTGCGCTGGTCGTTGCCGAAAGGTCACCTCGAGGCGGGCGAGACGAAGGAGCAGGCCGCGATCCGCGAGGTCGAGGAGGAGACCGGTATCGCCGGCCGGATCACCGCGCGGCTCGGTACCGTCGACTACACCTTCACCGCGGAAGGTCGGCGGATCCACAAGCGGGTGCACCACTTCCTGATGGTCGCCGTCGGCGGTGAACTCTCCGACGAGGACGTCGAGGTGACGGAGGTCGCCTGGGTGCCGCTGGAGGAGCTGCCGGGACGCCTCGCCTACGCGGGTGAACGGCGCCTGGTCCGCAAGGCCACGGAGATCCTGGCGGACAGCGCGTGACTGTGCGCAGTACCGCGATCCGGCTGGGTGCCGTGGTGGCCGCCGCGTTGATCACCGTGGCCGGCGCCCCGGCCGTGCTGCTGCCGGCCGCACTCGAGGCGACGGCCTCCGCCGCGCCGCTCGGGTTGTTCGCCGCCGACCTGGGCTTCGTCGTCGAGTCGGTGACGCCCACCGTCGTCACCCGGGACAGCCCTGATCAGCTGCTGGTGACCGGGACCGTCACCAACACCGCCGACGTGCCGGTGAGCGACCTGATCGTCCGCTTCCAACGCGGTGATGCGCTGACCACCGAGGCAGCCGTCAGCCAGAACCTCGCGGATCCCGGTCAGCCGGACGCCGTGATCGCCGGCGACTGGCAGAGCTTCGGGACCGAGGGCGCCACCTTCGCCGCCGGTGACAGCAGGCCGTTCCGGCTCAGCACCGCGATCGCCGGCACCGTCACCCAGGGCCTCGGGATCACCCGGCCCGGCGTCTACCCGGTGATGGCCAACATCAACGGCACCCGCGAGGTCGACGGGGTGCCCAGCTCCGTCCGGCTCGGCGAACTGCACCTGCTGGTGACGGTCACTTCGCTGGCCGAGGGTGCGTCCGGCACCGGCCCGCAGCCGAAACCCAGGCCGAGCGGTGCCGCTGCGGTCCCGTTCGGGATCACCTGGCCCATCTCATCGATCCCGCACCGGACGATCGGCGGCGCGTTCACCAGCGAGGCGCTCGCCGGGGAGATCTCCCAGGGTGGTGCCCTGGCCGCCAACCTCGACGCTCTCCAGCAGTCGGAGTTGCCCGCCGTCAACGTCGTGATCGTCATCGATCCGATGCTGCTGGACGAACTCGACATGATGGCCCACGGCTACCGGGTGGTGGCCCCCGGCTCCGCACCGGCCCCGCTCGATCCGGCCACCGGGACCTCCGTCGAGGAGCCCGCCACCACTGCGGAGGGCGAGACCTCAGCGTCGGCGTCCTCCGTCACGAGTGCGAGTGCCGCGTCCACGGCGGCCACCGTCGGCACCAGCGGCACCAGCGGCACCAGCGGGCCGGTTGACGAAACCGGCACAGTCGCAGGCGCCCATGCCGCCGCCGCGACTGCGTTCCTGGACCGGCTCCGGGGGTTGTCCGAATCGTCACAGGTGCTGGTGCTGCCGTACTCGGATCCCGACGCCGTGCGGCTCACCGGTGCGGGCCAGGGCTCCCTGGTGCGCACCCTGCGCGCCGAGGGCGGGGAGATCGCAGCCCGGGTACTGCAGCGCACGGACCTCGTCACCGACGTGGCCCTGCCGCCGGGAGCGGTGCTCGACGCGGACACCGTCGACGTCTACCAGCGGATCGGATTCCGGTCACTGCTGGTCTCCCGCAGCGGCGTCAGCGGCACTCCGCAGAGCGGTGGGGTCGGCCGGATCGCCGGCACCACGACGACGTTGCCCACCTTCGTCGGCGACCAGACGCTGCAACCGCAGCTGGCCCAGGTACTCGACCCACAGGGCGTCGTTCCCGGCGCCGGCGCTCTCAACGCCGCGGTAGCGCTGCTGGCCGTCCGACACACCACCGGTTCGGCGCTCCCCGTGCTGCAATTGCCGGGAACGACGGTGGACGTGCGCGGCCTCGCATCGCTGGGCAGGGCAGTCGTTGCGCTGTCCGGTGACGGCGTCACCACCGGTGTCGACGTGACGACCATGACCAAGGGAGCCTCCGCGATCGCGAACCTCGGCACCGCGCTGCCGGCCGATGCCGCGCTGCTGCCGCAGGACTACGTCGACCGGCTGGTGGCGACCCGCGCGACCATCACCAGGACGGCGTCGGTGATCGACCCGAACCCGAGCCGCAGCGGGGCCGGCCACGCGGTGATCCGCGCGCTCGACGAGGGCGTGGACGGCCTCTTCTCCGCCTCGCTGCGGTCTGCCACGGCGCCGGGGGACGCGGTACTGCTGACAGCGGAGGATTCCCTGACCCGCATCCAGAACGCGGTGTCCATCCGTACGGGAGCTGGTTCCTACACCCTGGCATCCGCCGATTCACCGCTGGTGCTGACCGTGCAGAACCGGCTGCCTTTCCCGGTGACAGTGCGGGTGACGGTCACTTCGGGGCTCGACGCCGGGCTGAAGCTGGAACTCCCGCCCAGCATCGAGCTGAGCGGTAAACAGTCGCGGTCGATCTCGATCCCGTCGTCGGTCTCCCGCGCCGGCACGTTCTCGGTGACGGTGCAGCTCGCCAACCCCGGCGCCACATCTCGGCCGTGGGGCGAGGGTCAGAAGATCGAGATCCGGTCGAACGCCTACGGCGCCCTGACCCTGATCCTGATGATCTCGGCGGGCGGAGTGCTGTTCCTGATGGTGGGTCTGCGACTCGTGCAGCGCGTCCGCGAGCGGGGCAAGGCCCTGGTTCCGGTCGCGCCCACTGACTCGATCGCGGCGATGGCGGAAGAAGCGGCCCAGGGCTCCGCGGCCGACTCCCCTGCTCCGTCCGACCCGGGAGCTCCACGCACCTCCGAGCCCCAGGAGAGCATCCGGTGACCGGCCCCTTCGGTCACGACCCGCGTGACCCCCGCCCACCTGACCCGCGCCAGGCGCAGCGTGAGCAGGCACAACGTGAGCAGGCACAACGTGAGCAGGCACAGCGTGAGCAGGCACAGCGCGAGCAGGCACAGCGCGAGCAGGCACAAGGCGAGCACGCACAACGTGAGCACGCACAGCGGGAGAGGGCACAACGCGAGCAGGCACCGCGGGTCCGGGCAGCTCCGCGGGACCGGGCAGCACCGCCGGACCCGCGTGGCCGGGCAGCACCGCCGGACCCGCGTGGCCGGGACAGGGTGGCCGACGGACCCTGGGAACGACGCCCGCCACCCCGCCCGCAGGACGCCTGGCCCGCGCGTCGCCCGTTGACCGGCGACCCGGAGCAGCGCGACTCACTCACCGGCGGCCCCCGACTGCGCCCGCCGCCGCCACCCGAGCCGGTGCCGCTGCTGTATCCCGGCATGGAGGACGCCACCCAGCTCATCCAGCGCATCAGTGACGCCGCCGGTCCGCCGGAGGTGCACGTCCTGCCCGCGGTCGAGCAGACGATGCGGATCGCCGAGCGGCCCATCGCGCCCCGCCGCGATGCCCAACCGCGCGTCCACGACGGTCGGCGGCAACCAGGTCAGAGCTGGCCCGGCGGACCACCCGCCCGGCAGCCCGGCGGCCCTCCGCAGCGGCCACCGAGGGGCTACCGCAGGGACGACCCGCCCACCGAGCTGATCCCGAAGATCCGGCTCGCGCCGGAATCCGCGGTTACCGAGGCCACCGCCACTCCGGAAGCCGCGCAGCCCACTGCCCGAGCGGCCGGCATCGCGAAGGCCGGTGCCCTGCTCGCGGTCGCGACGCTGGTCAGCAGGCTCACCGGCTTCGTCGCGAAGGTACTGCTGGGAGCGGCGCTGGGGATCTACATCGTCAACGACTCCTACAACGTGGCCAACACGTTGCCCAACATCGTGTTCGAGCTGGTGATCGGCGGGGTGCTGACGTCGATCGCGATCCCGCTGCTCTCGCGGGCCCGCAAGGACCCCGACGGCGGAGAGCTGTACACCCAACGGCTGATGACGGTCGGCATCGTCGGCCTACTGGTGATCACCGTGCTGGCCGTGCTGGCTGCCCCGGTGTTCACCACGATCTACATCGGCCGCTCGAGCAAGGCCGATCCCACTCTGACCACGGATCTCGCGAGGCTGCTGTTGCCGCAGATCCTGTTCTACGGGCTGGCCGCGCTGTTCGGTGCGATCCTCAACTCGAAGGAGAAGTTCGCCGCTCCGGCCTGGGCACCGGTCGTCAACAACCTGGTCGTCATCGGCGTCGCGCTGACGATCGCGCGCCTGCCCGGTGGCATCTTCAACCCCGCCGGCGCCATGGTGAAGCCCAGCTCCACCCAACTCTGGCTGCTGGGGCTCGGCACTACCGCCGGCATCGTCATCCAGGCCGCCGTGATGGTCCCGGCCCTGCTGCGGTCCGGGTTCCGCTTCCGCTGGCGGTGGGGTGGTGATCCACGGCTGAAGCAGGCGGGCCGGCTGATGGTCTGGTCGATCGCGTACGCCCTGAGCTCCACGGTCGCGTTCGCCGTGGTCTCCCGAGTGCTCACCGGTCACGTCAACGGCGGTATCAGTACCTTCGCCTACGCCTCGCTGCTGTTCCAGCTGCCGTACGGGATCGTCGGCGTCTCACTGCTGACGGCGATCATGCCCCGGATGAGCCGGCACGCGGCCGACGGCGACCTCCCCGCGGTCAAGGACGACGCCTCCCTGGCCGGACGCCTGACAATCATTGCTCTGTTGCCGGTGGCCGCAGCCATGGTGGCCCTCGGCGTGCCGATCGCATCGGCGGCCTTCCAGCACGGGAACGTCACCCCCGCGGCGGCGACCTCGATCGGGCTGACCCTGACCACCATGGCGGTCGGCCTCGTCCCGTTGGCAGTGACGCTCATCCAGATGCGCGTGTTCTACGCCATGCACGACGCCCGTACACCCACCTTCATCAACCTCATCATGGTCGGCGTCCGAGTGCCGCTGGTGCTGCTCTGCGTCCAGCTGCCGGCCGACCGGATCGTGCTCGGTGTCGCGCTCGCCACCACGCTCTCCTACGTCGTCGGCGCTGTCGTCGGGGAGATCTGGCTCCGCCACCGGTTCGGCTCGATGGGCAGTCGACGGATGCTCGTCACCGGCGGCAAGACCCTGATCGCGGCCGTCGTCGCGGCGGGCGCTGCCTGGTGGGTGGCCGATCTGATCGACCCGGTGGAACGCACCTGGCCGGCCTCGCTGCTGCAGCTGCTGGCGGGTGCACTGACCGGCGTGCTGGTCCTCGTCCCGCTGCTGCTCGCACTGCGGCTTCCCGAGCTCGAGCCGGCGCGGCGCAAGCTGGCTGCGCTGTTCGGATTCCCGGTCCCGGTGGCCGCCGCGCCGGCAACGCCCGACCCGACGGTCGCGGCCCGGCCCGCGAGTCTGGCACCATCGGATGGTCGTGCACGACCACCGGGACAGCCGAGCAGGGCTCCCGATCACCGGCCGGGCGCGATGGATCCACGTCAGGGGGCCGGACAGGGCCAGCAGTTCCGGCCGTCGGACCGGCAGCCGCCCGTGCGGCCGGGGCCGGGTGTCGGGGGGGCACCGATGCCGCCCAGGACACCGCCGCAGGTTCCGCGCCAGGCACCACCGGTGCCGAGAGGCCCTGCACCACGACCGCCCGCACAGCAGCACGACCCGAACAGCAGACCACCACGGCCACCCCAGGCCCCACCGGATCGGAGGCGTCAGCCATGACCGACCACTCGGCCGACGACGACCCGACTGTCATGGTGCCTGCGGTACAGCCCGCGGCACCGGATGCTGCGGCGGCCGACGAGCCGACGGTCATGGTGCCTGCGGTACAGCCCGCGGCACCGGATGCTGCGGCGGCCGACCAAACGGTCGCCCTGACGAACCCCCGACGAGGGACCCGGTCGGGGGCCGATCAGCCACCGGCGCCCGAGCTGGCACCCGGCTCGACCATCGGTGAGCGGTACCGGCTCACCGCGCTGGTCGGCACCGACACGCACGGCAACCGGTTCTGGCGGGCCAGGGACACGGTGCTGCCCCGCGACATGGCGGTCACCCTGCTGCCCGATTCCTCGGGGACCTCGGCGACCGTCGCCCGCACCCTGCGCGCCGGCCGGCTGCGGCACATCGGGCTCCCCCAGACCCTCGACCTCGGCTCCGAGAACGGTCAGACGTTCGTCGTCGGCCAGTGGGTGGACGGCGCGACGCTGACCGACCTGCTCGCCAAGGGTCCGTTGGAGCCTGCCGTCGCGAGCGCGATCGCCGGTCGGGTCAGCGAGGCGGTCGCCGAGGCCCACCGCAACGGGTTGGCCCTCGGGTCCATCCATCCGTCGCTGGTCCGGGTCAACGTCGACGGTCAGGCGCGCTTCTCGCACGTCATCGCGCACGCCACCGCCACCCCGGACGACGACATCCGCGCGGTCGGTGCGCTGCTGTACCTGATGCTCACGGGTACCTGGCCGGCCAGCGACCAGCTGGCGCCGCTCACCGACACCTCGCTACCGTCGGCCCCGCAGCGGGGCGGCCGAGAACTCCTGGCTGACGTCGCTGTCCCCGGGATCCCGCAGGCACTGGCCCAGCTCACCGCGGGCGCGCTGCACCCGGAGGATCCCGACGGGATCCATGCGGTCGCCGCCCTCGCCTCGCTCCTGCAGACGCCGGACCCGTCCGCATCGGGTGGCGGATCACTGCGCGCCCCCGAGCAGAGCGAGCCGGAGGTCCCGCCGCCGACCATGTCGCCGGCCGACCGTCGACTCCGCAAGGAGCGTCGGGTGAAGGTCAGCATCGCGTCGGCGTTCATCGCGGCCTTCGTCGCGCTCATCCTGATCGTCGCCGGGACGTTCGCCAGGAACACCCTGGTCAGCATCAACGACCAGAACCAGACCCAGCTCGACCCGCTCGCCGACCGTCCCTCGACGTCCGGCGCCGCACCGACGACGGTGGCCAACAACGGACGCCCGAGCACCTCGGGGAGCTCGACGTCCGCACCCGCCAGCTCCACGCCGCCGTCCTCCTCCGCGCCGGCCGCGCAGCAGATGACGATCGTCGGGGCCGAGGTGTTCGACCCCGAGGGCACCGGCAAGAAGGACAACGTCGACTTCCTCGACCGACTGTGGGACGGCGATCCGCAGACCGAGTGGGAGACCTGGGTCTACAAGCAGCAGTTCAGGTCCAAGGCCGACGGCGGCTACAAGGTCGGCGTCGGCGTCATCCTGCAATTCGACCGACCGATCACCCCGCAGTCGGTGGAGATCAACAGCGCCGACACCGGTATGACGGTGCAGATCCGCACCGCCGTCGGCTTCCAACTCGGTGCGGTGGACTCCACGACCCTGCTCGCCACCGGCGGCGTCGCCGGTGGTCCCGTGGTGATCCCGGTGACAGGTGCGCCGCCGTCGCAGTACCTGCTGGTCTTCATCAACCAGATCCCGGGAGCCGAGAGCACCTGGCGCGGCCGGATCGGCGAGATCGTGGTGAAGGGTTCGTGAGGCTGCCCGATCGGTGCGTCCCAGCCCACTCCCGTTCACCCGGTTAGGCTGCTCCGGTGCCTGTCCTGGACTCCGGTCGCTCCGACGCCGAGTTGATCGCTGCGCACGCGCAGGGTGACACGTCGGCGTTCGCCGAGCTGACGGCTCGGCACCGGGACCGGATGTGGGCGGTCGCTCTCCGCACGCTGCGCGACCCCGAGGAGGCCGCGGACGCCGTCCAGGACGCCCTCATCTCCGCGTTCAGGGCCGCCGACCGCTTCCGCGCCGAGTCCGCCGTCACCACGTGGCTGCATCGAATCGTCGTCAACGCGTGTCTGGACCGCATCCGTCGCCGCAAGACTCGACCGACGGTCGCGATGCCCCAGGAGGGCGGGGAGAACGTCAGCAACTCCGACCTGCAGGCGCTTGCCGACAAACGCGACCACATGGCCGAGCGCGAGTTGCGGATGGACATCGGCGAGGCCATGGGCACCCTGCCGGAGAACCAACGCGCCGCGATCGTGTTGGTGGACGTCGAGGGGTACCCGGTGGCGGACGCAGCGGTGATGCTCGGCGTCGCCGAGGGAACCATCAAGAGCCGTTGCGCCCGTGGCCGCGCGAAACTTGCCGTCCAGCTCGGACATCTGCGGAACCGATCGACGGACGCCGTCGTCGGAGGATCAGCCGAAGGCACATCAGCCAGAGCGGATTCTCCACCCTGACCCTGTCGGTGGACCGGTGACAGCCGGTCGACCAGGGGCCTGTTCGAGTGGGGGACCGCCAGCAGGGCACGCAAGGGAGTACCACTGATGAGCACCGAGTTCCGCACACCGCACGGACCGCCCTGGGACGTCGACGACGTCGCAGACGTCCATGCCGGCGTGTTCCCCGCCGAGGTGACGGCCGACCTCCTCACCCGGATCCGGTCCGATCCGGACGGCGCGGCCGTCCTCACGGCACTCGATTCGACCGTCGATGATCTCTCGCTGCTCCCCCCCCTGCTGATGCCCGAGAAGTACGTGCTGCGGATGGAGACCGCCCTGTTCGCCGAGCGGCGCACAGCCGCTGCCACGCGTCCGATCGCCCGCGAGCGTCTCGGTGCACTCCTCGCACCGGGCGTCGGCGGAGGCGGCTCCCAGGACGGGCGGCGTCCGGTGCCGCACCTGCCGACACCCCGACCACAGACCATCGGCGGGCACGGGGCTCCGCGGCCGATGGCCACCCGTCAGGCGCCCACGGTGCCACCCCGTCATCAGCCGGTGATCCCGGCCTTCCTGCCCGGCGGACCGCCGCCGTCCACCCCGCCGCCAGCGGCTCCGGTCCACGACCTGGCCGAGGCACGGGGGCGGGCCGCCACCAGCTCTGCCACCCCCGCATCCCGGCCCGCGGCGAGCGGGCCGTCGGGTCCCGCCCGGCTCGGTTCGCTCGAGGCCCAGCGTCGCAAGCGTCGCCGCTGGACCACCGGTGTGCTGGCCGCTGCCGCCGTCGCCGGGATCGGCGTGATCACCGCGGTGGCCCTCAACCAGCCCTCGTCGTCCGACGGGGTTGCCGGTGCGCCCGCTGCGGTCGCCCCCACCCCTGCCGTGACTGTGCCCGGGGACGTCAGCTCCGGATCCGGCGCCCTGCAGCTGGATCTGGACAACCTCGCCCCCGCCCTGCCCTCCATCGAGGGCCAGAGCCCCGGCGGCAACCTGGCCGGACTCGCCCAGTTCGGCGAGTGCCTCAAGCTCAACGCGATCAACCCCGATGACGTCACCGGCGCCACCAAGGTCACCTACTCCGGTGGCCAGGCCGTGGCGATCGTCGTCAAGGACGCCACCGACAGCAGCAAGGTGCGGGTCGTCGTCGTGGGCACCACCTGCGGCACCGACGGCGCCACCGCCCAACTGGCCGACCGCACCGTCACCCGCTGACGGTCGTTCACCAGCCAAGTTCGCGGTACTGGCGGTCGCTTACCGGGCAGGTTCGCGGTACTGGCGGTCGTTTACCGGGCAGGTTCGCGGTACTGGCGGTCGTTTACCGGCGAAGTTCGCGTGCTGATGGTCCGCAAACCTCAGCCCGCGTCCCCCCGGGTGCCCGATCCGGGTGGGTCGCCGCACAGGGGTCTTCCCTGACCAGCTCGAGCGGGGATGTTAGACCGGGACAGCGGTCAGAGCGCGGGCAGCAGGATTTCCTCGTCTCCGATCCTGATCTGCAGCGGCCGGTGCACGTCGCTCACCGGGGGAATGTCCAGCTGGTACACCATCGTGACGGGCCGGGAACTGTCGTTCCCGAACGATCCCGCTGCGCCGTCCTGGGCTATCTCGATCGACTGGTCCGCAAGCAACGTCGCTGACGGCACCAGCACCTCGGTGTTCCCGGGCGGTAGCGAGACCTCGAGGTGCAGCTTGTTGTCCGCGGAGCGACCGATCCGATCGATGCCCAGCAGCTTCTGGTGGCGGGTCTCCAGCCTGACCAGCTTGGCCGGCTCCACGGAACTGGTCGGGCTGGGCCTCAAGCTCGTCGCCGTGACGGTGAACACGTCCGTCGTGCCCGATCGATCCCTCGTGCTGTTGAACACCACCACCTGGAACGGCGATCCGGGTGGATGCGGCGGGATCTGGATCACGTGGATCGCAGTCTCGGGCAACCCCGGGCAGAGCTCGTCGGTGGGCCGGATGACGACGGTCACCTCAGTGCCGTTGCCGAGATCAGCGGTCGCGAACGCCCCGCACCCACGCGCGCTGACCAGCAGCCGACCGGTCTCCGGCTGCCAGTGCACGTCGACGTCCGGCGAGTGCCCGACGGTCCGGACGCCCGACACGGACGGCAGCCCGGCGCCGGTTCCCGACCGGTCCAGCTCCAGGCCACTGAGACCGGGCAGCAGTAGCGTGCCGGACCTGCCGGTGACCCTGACCACCGACTGACCATCGTTCTGTCCGACCAACGGCGCGAAGGCGACCACCCGCAGCGAATCCCCCTTGCACCGCTGGTCGGGCCCGATCCCGCCGTACAGGTCGAGGTGCAGCGCTGTGGTGCTGTCCAGCCGCAGCCGGATCTGCCGGTCGTTGCAGAGCAGCGTCTCCGGGATCCCGACCAGCAGGTCGCCGGTGGCGACCTCCCACGCCACCCGCACGCCACCTGCCGCGCCGGCGGCGGACGGGAAGGCGCTGATGAGGCCGGTGCTGGGCCACGCCGGCCGCGACCCGCGCGGGCTCGCGGCCGGACCGACGTCCACCGGCAGGGCATTCCGGGAGTACCCGGTCGTCGTCGACCGCGCCTGATCGGCGCCCTTGCTGTACTGGACCCCCGCGCTGGTGGAGGCCACAGGCAGCGGGGTCACCGACGCGGCCGGCTGCCGGACGATCACGGCGCCGGCCACGACGATGCCGACGACGGCAACCGCGATCCCACCGATCAGCGAGAGCCTGGCGCGTCGCCCCAGCATCGACATCCGGGATGACGGCTGCTCGAACATGGCCGGAGGGATGCCGGCGCGGAACTGCGCACCGTCCACCCGGAGCAGCGCGTCGATCGAGCGGTGGGCATCACGGACGGGATCGAGTCCCGGCTCGTCCGGTCCGGTATCGGGATCGGCGCTCTGAGCAGAGGTGGGTGTGAGTGCACGATGCAGCCGCAGGCGGGCATCGGACAGCGCGGATCCGACCGCACCGACGGAGCAGCCCGTCACCGCCCCAGTGTCGGCCAGGGTGAGTCCGACCAGATAATGACAGTCGACGGCCCGCCGCTGGGGTGCGGTGAGTAGTTCGAGTGCACGCGCGAGCTTGACCGGGTCTGCAGCCGCAGGCGGATCGGCACCGACGGGCCGACCGTCAGCGGGGTCAGCAGCGATGGGACCATTCGGGGTCTGATCAGCAGCGCCGGGTTGCTGCGGGGCCAGCGCGGTCAGCAGCTCGGAGCGCGCCCGACCGTCCACCCGGCGGCACTGGTCGGCCAGGACCGAGCACAACCAGGCGCGCTCCGTGCTCTCGTCCGGGTCGAACCGGGAGCGCTGGTACCACGCACGCGTCAGGGCCTGTTGGACGAGGCTCTCGTGCTCGCCCGGAGCAAGACGCGCTGCCAGCCAGCTGAGCGTTGCCAGGTGCGGCTCCACGAACGCAGCGAAGTCATCGGTGGCCACGATGAGGGGCTCGAGCGTCATCCCTGACCCCCTCGATCGTCTCCGCTCCCACCATCCTGCCCCCGGGAGCGGGGAATGCGGCTGGGTAGGCTGGTTGTTCAGCAGAACAGAAGCGCGGGAGCACAGGCCGCGCCTTGAAGTGCCCACCCAGGAGCAGGTCCAGCAGCGAGGAGCAGGCACCCGTGACGACCCCGTCCGAGCAGGACACCACCGTCCGCGACGTCATCGTCGTCGGATCCGGTCCCGCCGGTTACACCGCCGCGCTGTACCTGGCTCGCGCCGACCTGCGGCCCCTGGTCTTCGAGGGCATCAGCTCCGGCGGCGCGCTGATGACGACCACCGAGGTGGAGAACTTCCCCGGCTTCCCCGAGGGCATCCAGGGACCCGATCTGATGGCGCGGATGCGCGAACAGGCTGAGCGTTTCGGCGCCGAACTGCTCACCGAGGACGTCGAGGAGATGGACCTCGACGGCCCGATCAAGAGCGTCACCGCCGACGGCACCACCTACCGGGCCCGCGCGATCGTGCTGGCGACCGGATCGGCGGCGCGCTACCTCAACCTGCCCGACGAGCAGCGGCTCATCGGCCGCGGTGTCTCCGCGTGTGCGACCTGCGACGGGTTCTTCTTCAAGAACCAGCACATCGCTGTCGTCGGCGGCGGTGACTCCGCGATGGAGGAGGCGACGTTCCTCACCCGGTTCGCCGACAGTGTGACCATCGTCCACCGCCGCGACGATTTCCGCGCCTCGCCGATCATGCTGGAACGCGCCCAGAACGACCCGAAGATCCGCTGGGCGACCAATGCGGCGATCACCGGGGTCGAGGGCGAGAACAAGGTCGAGGCCCTGCAGCTCACCGACACCATCACCGGCGAGCAGCGCACGATGCCGGCCACCGGCCTGTTCCTGGCGATCGGTCACGATCCACGTTCCGACCTGTTCCGCAACGCGGTGACCGTCGACGACGAGGGCTACGTGCTGGTCGGCTCCGAGCTCTCGGACGCTGCGGCCGACGCCGCCGGTACGGCGACCAGCATCGACGGCGTCTTCGCCTGCGGCGATCTCGTCGACCACACCTACCGGCAGGCGATCACCGCTGCCGGGTCGGGTTGCTCCGCCGCGCTGGACACCCAGCACTGGTTGGCCGAGCACGGCGCCGACGTCACCGATCCGGGTGGGCCCGGCGGCAAGAGCATCGACGAGCACGCCACCCCGGCGCCGGTGGCAGCCGGCGCATCCGTCTGAACCGTTCCCGCCCGATCCCGGGCGTCAGCGCGCGCCTCTGATCACCGAACGCACCACCACAGAGCACCACCACAGAGCACCACCACAGAGCACCACCACAGAGCACCACCACAGAGCACCACCACAGAGCACCACCGAAACCCAGCACCACGAGAGGAACTCCCCATGGGAACCATCAAGACCAGCGATGCCACCTTTGCCGCCGACGTCCTGCAGTCCGAGAAGCCGGTGATCGTCGATTTCTGGGCCGAATGGTGCACCCCGTGCAAGGTGATCGCTCCGGTGCTCGAGGAGATCGCCGAGAACAACGCGGACAAGGTCACCGTCGCGAAGCTCGACATCGACTCCAACCCGCAGATCGCTGCGAAGTACCAGATCCTCTCGATCCCCACGATGCTCGTGTTCCAGAACGGCGAGGTCATCAAGCAGGTTGTCGGAGCGAAGCCGAAGGCTGCGCTGATCGCCGAGTTCGGCGACGTCCTGGCCTGACCTGACCGACTCCTCGCACCGACGGCCGGTCGAGCGCTCCTCGTCAGGAGTGTCCGAAGACCGGCTGTCGGGGCGTACCGTTGGTCAGCTGAGGCAGATCGAAGGCGGCACCTCGTGCGCCGCTCCGACGGATGGTGAACGCCCCTGACCTGGGCGGAGAAGGAGGCACCGCGGTGCGGCTGGGTGACGCGGGGACGGCGGTGGCAGCGCTGCGGCGCGACCTGGGCTCGCTCGGTCTGGTGGCCCCCGAGGTGCTGGCCGAGGATGCACACGCCGTCTTCGACGCCGACGTCGACCGGGCTGTTCGAGCCTTCCAGCAGAGCCGCCAGCTGATCGTCGACGGCATGGTGGGGCCGGCAACGGCCCGCGAGCTGATGAACGCCCGCTGGCGCCTCGGCGATCGCACCCTCTCCTACACACTGTCGGCCCCGCTCACCGGCGACGACGTCGCTGCGCTGCAGCACAAACTGTCCAGCCTGGGCTACAACACCGGCCGACCGGACGGCCTGTTCGGCTCCTCCACCGACAGTGCGGTGCGGCAGTTCCAGCGCGACATCGGCATCACCGCCGACGGCGTCTGCGGCCCGGCGACCACCCGCGAACTCGTCCGGCTCACCAGCCGACGGATGGGCGCCGGCGGCGGTCGGCCGATCTACCTCCGCGAGCACGACGCCGTACGCACGGCCGGCCCTCGCCTGCGCGGCAAGCGGATCGTCATCGATCCCGGCCACGGTGCCGGTAACGAGGGCGCCGTCGTCACGCTTCCCGACGGCAGCACCACCTCCGCCGCCGACCTCGCCTTCGACATCGCCCGCCGGCTCGAGGGCCGGATGGCGGCGACCGGGATGGACACCCTGCTCACCCGCGGTCCCGACCAGAACCCGAGCGTCGAGGAGCGTGCGGCCCGGGCCAACGCGGTCGGCGCAGATCTGCTGCTGAGCCTGCACATCGACGGACTCGACTCACCACTGGGCAACGGGCTGGCCACGTTCCACTTCGGCACCGACTCCGGCAGCACCTCGACCATCGGTGCGACGCTGGCCGCGCTGGTGCACCGTGAGCTGGTGGCCAGAACCCGGTTCACCGACTGCCGGATCCACCATGCGGCCTGGGGCCTGCTGACGATGTCGAAGATGCCCGCCATCCAGGTCGAGCTCGGGTACCTCAGCAACCCGAGCGACCGGGCAGCGCTGATCGACCCCGACTTCCGCAACCGGATCGCCGAGGGACTGCTCGTGGCCGTCAAACGGCTCTACATGGACGGTCGGGACGAGCCGCACACCGGCACCTTCACCATGCGCGACCTGCTCGACCACGAGCGCGCCGTCGGCGGCTGACCCGACGGCTCGACGGTGGTCGAGCAACTGCACTGGTCGAGCAACTGCAATGGTCGAGCAACTGCAATGGTCGAGGGACCGCAGTGGTCGAGGGACGAAGGAGTCGAGACCCCGTCGGATCATCGATCACCGGGCGTGCGACATCGGGATCTCGACGCTCGTTCCTCGCTTGCCCGATCACCGTGGGCAGAAGGTCACATCCGTCGGGGATCGGCACACCAGTTAGGTAAGGCTAGGCTCATCTTGAAGCCCTGAGGTGACGCATCGCGCGCGCCTCTCGACCCGAGAGAAGCAGATGAATCCAGTACGCCGCATCCTGGCCGCTGTCGGCCTCGTCACCGCCTCGGCCCTGGCGCTCAGCGCCTGCGGCTCGGACACGGCGACCTCGCCCTCCTCCAGCGCTCCGGTGGCCACGTCTTCCACCGCGAGCAGCTCCGCGAGCGCGACCGGTTCCGCTGCCGGCAGCTCCGCGGACGGCAGCTCCGTTGCCGCCCCGAGCAGCGTCACCGAGGGCACGTTCCCGGTGACCGTCAAGAACATCTACGGCGAGACGACGATCGAGCAGGCCCCGACCCGGGTGGCCACTGTGTCGTGGGTCAACCCGGACATCGCGCTGGCCCTGGGCGTCGTGCCCGTCGGCATGGACGCCGATGCCTACGGCGCCAACGCCGACAAGTCGACGGACTGGAAGGACGAGGCGCTGGCCGGCCTGGGCGCCTCCATCGGCACCGACAAGGCGCCGGCGCAGTGGGACGCCGCCAACGGCATCAACTTCGACGCCATCGCCGACGCGACGCCGGACGTCATCCTCGCCGCCTACTCCGGGCTGACCCAGGACGAGTACGACAAGCTCTCCAAGATCGCACCGGTCGTCGGGCCGGTCGCTGCCGGCTACACGACCTCCTGGCAGGACGCGACCACCGTCATCGGCGCCGCGCTCGGCAAGGGACCCGAGGCAGCGGCACTGATCAGCACGGTCGAGGGGAAGATCTCCGCCGCCGGAGCCGCCAACCCGGTACTGAAGGGCAAGACCTTCATCGCCGCCAGCCTGGATCCGACCAAGACGAACGTCTCGATCTACGCGGCCGGCGACACCCGGCCGCGGTTCCTCACCGCACTGGGCCTCACCCAGGCCCCGGTCGTCGCCGCCAACACCAAGGCGGGCGCGTTCTACTTCGAGTACTCCGGGGAGAAGGCGAACGAGCTGAAGTCGGACATCATCTTCTCCTGGGGCGCGGCGACCACGACTTTGAAAGTCCTGCAGGACAACAAGTTGCTCGGCCAGATCCCCGCGATCAAGTCCGGCGCAGCGCTGCTCACCAGCGACGAACAACTGACGCTTTCGATCTCGGCGTCCAGCCCGCTCAGCCTGCAGTGGGCGCTGCCGAAGTTCGTGCCACTCGTCGTCAAGGCGGCCGAGACCGCGGACGGCTCCTGAGCCGCCCGTCCGTCTCCGGACAACGGACAGCAGCCCGACGCACGTCATGAGATCCCGTGCCCACCAGGCAATCGCCGTCGACGACACCCTCCCCGGGACCGCTGGGAACCCCCGGGACTCCAGGCGGTCCGTCGGTCGGCTGCCGATGTGGGCCGCGGTGCTGCTGCTCGCGCTGCTGGTGCTGCTCGCGACGGCTGCGTCGTTGATGATCGGTGCGCGCCCGCTGTCCCCGGGAACCACCTGGGCCGGCCTGTTCCATCCGGTGCCGGGCAACGGCGACCACGACGTCGTGCAGTCCCGCATCCCGCGCACGCTGACCGGTCTGCTGATCGGCCTCGCACTCGGATTGGCGGGCGCCGGGATCCAGGGCATCACTCGGAACCCGTTGGGGGATCCGGGAATCCTCGGCGTCAATGCGGGTGCTGCGCTCGGTGTGGTCGCGGGCATCGCGGTGTTCGGCATCTCCGGTGCCGGTGGCCGGATCGTCAGCGCGCTGATCGGCGCCGGGGTGGCGTCCGTCGCCGTGTACGCGATCGCCGCCTCCGGTCGGGGCGGAGCGACCCCGGTCAAGCTGGCCATCGCCGGGGCCGCGCTGTCGGTGACCCTGTTCGGAGTGATGCGCGGACTGCTGCTGCTGTCGAGTCAGACGCTGGAGGAGTTCCGGCACTGGCAGGTCGGCAACCTCACGGCGGCGAGCCTCGGCCAGATCGGCCAGGTGGTGCCGTTCATCGTGGTCGGCGCCGTCGTGCTGCTGGCCAGCGGCCGGGTGTTCAACCTGTTCGCGATGGGTGATGACGTCGCCGCATCGCTCGGCCTGCCGGTCGGGCTCGCCCGGATCGTCACCTCGGTCGCCGTCGTCCTGCTGTGCGGGGCGGCGACAGCGCTCGTCGGCCCGATCGCCTTCGTCGGACTGCTGGTGCCGCATGCCGTCCGGGCCATGGTGGGCAGCAACTACCACCGCATCCTGCTGCTCTCGGCGCTGGGCGGGCCGGTGATCGTGCTGGTGGCCGACACCATCGGCCGGGTCGTCCTGCTGCCGTCCGAAGTGGCGGTCGGGGTGATGACGGCGGTGATCGGCGCACCGCTGCTGATTCTCATCCTGCGCACGGGTCGGCAGGTGGAGCTGTGAGCACCTCGGCAGCACTGCCGTTCTCCGACCACACCGCTCCGCAGCAACCGACCGGGCCGGACGGTCGTTCGCGGCGCTCGAAACGGCGTCGACGCCGGCTGCTCAGTGTGCTCGTGTTGTCCGTGCTGGTTCTCGCCCTGGTGGTGGCGATCGCCTTCTTCGGCACCCGGGTCCCGACCGTCGGGCAGTTCTGGCGGGTGCTCACCGGCGAACGCGTTCCGGGACTGACGTTCCAGATCCTCGAGGACCGACTGCCCCGGGCGGTGGTGGGGCTGCTGGCCGGTGCGGCGCTGGGGTTCTCGGGGTCGTTGTTCCAGACCATGTTGCGCAATCCGCTGGCCAGTCCGGACGTCATCGGGATCACCGGGGCGGCGTCGGCGGCGGCGGTCACCGGCAAGCTCGTCTGGGGTACCCAGGGTTGGTCGATGACGCTGCTGGCCTTTGCCGGCGCCGTCGGCGTCGGCGTGGTGATGTTCCTGCTGTCCGGCTCTGGACGGCGCACCGGCGGCAGGTTGATCGTCAGCGGTATCGCCATCGCCGCCGCGACCGGAGCGTTGGTCGATCATCTGTTGTCCCGCACCGACATCCGGCTCGCATCCGATGCGCTGCTGTGGTTGACCGGATCGTTGAGCGCGAGCAGTTGGGAACGGGTGACGGTGCTCGGACTGGCCCTGCTCGTGCTGCTGCCGCTGGGAGCCGTCGGCGCCCGATCACTGCGGCTGCTGGAGTTGGGCGACGACCTGGCCACCGCGCTCGGTACCGACGTCCGGCGCAACCGGCTGTTCGTACTCGTCGTGGCCTCCGGCCTGGCGGCCGCCGCCACCTCGATCACCGGCCCGATCGTGTTCGTCGCCTTCCTGGGTGGTCTGACCGGCCGGGCCCTGGCAGGCGGCCGTCCGTCACCGACGTTGGCCGCCCTGTCCGGGGCGGTCCTCGTACTCGCGGCAGAACTGTTGGGATCATTGGCTTTCGGCGACATCCGGATGCCGGCCGGGGTGATCACCGGGATCCTGGGCGCCCCGGTGCTGTTGGTGTTGCTGACCCGAGCAGGGAGTTCACGATGACGCAGGATCCCAAGCCCTCGCCAGCTCTCCGGGCGAACGAACGCAGCGCGTCGATGCCGGTGACCTCTGATGACAGGACCACGGGTGACGGGACCACGGGTGACGGGATCTCGACCCCCGCGTCGCTCGATCACCGGAGACCTGCCCTGCTGGAGGCGCGCGGGATCAGTCTTCGCTACGACTCCGCCGGTGCGAAGCCCGTCATCAGTGAACTGGATCTGACCCTGCCACCCGGGCAGGTGACGATGATCGTCGGTGCCAACGGCTGCGGCAAATCCACCCTGCTCCGCGGCTTGTCGCGGCTGCTGCGACCGACTGCCGGTTCGGTGGTGTTGGACGGCACCGACATCCACCGGATGCCCGCGAAGGAACTGGCGAAACGGCTCGGTCTGCTGCCGCAGGCACCGTTGGCCCCCGAGGGGATCACCGTCGAGGAGCTGGTCGGCCGCGGCCGCTCACCGCATCAGGGATGGTTCGGCCGGCTCACCGACGCCGATCGCACCGCCGTCCGAGAAGCTCTGGCGCACACCGGGTGTGTCGAGTTGGCGGATCACCCGGTCGACGAGTTGTCCGGCGGTCAGCGACAACGAGCCTGGATCGCGATGGTGCTCGCCCAGCAGACCGACCTGCTGCTGCTGGACGAGCCGACGACGTTCCTGGACATCGCCCACCAGGTGGACGTGCTGGACACGGTCGCCGAACTGAACGCCCGCCGCGGCACGACGGTCGCCATCGTGCTGCACGACCTGAACCTGGCCGCCCGGTACGCCGACCATCTGGTGGCGTTGCGGGCCGGCCGGATCATCGCCGCCGGGCCGCCGAACGAGATCGTCACCGCCGAGCTGGTGTACGAGGTGTTCGGCCTGCGCTGCACCGTCATCCCCGATCCGGTCGCCGGGACGCCGCTGGTGATCCCGCTGGGGCGGTCGCACCCCGGCGCCTGACCGATCGGATCCAGGGTGTCCTCAGCTGAGCCGTGCGTCGGCGTAAGAACGCCGAACGGGCGCTGGCAGCACGTCGTGCCGATCGGATGCTGGACCCGCCCACGGTGCACCGTTGTAAATCCTCTGGCCTGCGGCGATTCATGTTGGATCCCACACAGGAGCCGAACAATCGGGCGCCTGCGGAATCGATACCTTCAGAAAAACCACCAGAAACTGTTGACTTCACCACTACCCGTGTCCGACTCTGTTGGTTCGCGGGTCAGTGGTGACCTGCTCCACACACGGAGGTCAATGGTGACTACCCCTGGAACCGGCACGCCGGATCCGACACGCTTCACCCGCCGCGACACCCTGCGTCTGCTGGGGACCGGCCTGCTGGGTGTTTCCGCGCTGCCTCTGCTCTCCGCCTGCACCGGCGCCGCGAGCACGCCGGCTTCCACCCCGGCGGGAGCTTCCACCAGCGCGGGCGCCACCACCAGCGCTGCGGCAAGCGGCTCCTCGAGCGCCGCGGTTACCAGTGGGTCGGCCTCCTCCGCCGCCACCCAGATCGGCGGCACGGTGTCCTTCGGCTCCAACGCCTCCGACGCCGTCCCGAAGAAGGCCTACCAGCAGGTCTTCGACGCCTTCAACAAGGTCTCCGGCACCACGGTCAACGTCAACACCGTCGACCACAACAGCTTCCAGGAGAACATCTCCAACTACCTGCAGGGCAGCCCCGACCAGGCATTCACCTGGTTCGCCGGCTACCGGATGCAGTTCTTCGCCGAGCAGAACCTCGTGGCTGCGATCGACGACGTGTGGGCGCAGCTCTCCGCCGACTACTCCGACGCGTTCGCACAGTCGTCCACCGGTGCCGACAGCAAGAAGTACTTCATCCCGTTCTACAACTACCCGTGGGCGGTCTTCTACCGGAAGAGCGTCTTCAAGGACAAGGGCTACACCGTCCCCACCACGTGGGAGGAGTTCAAGACCCTCGGCGCCAAGATGAAGACCGACGGTCTGGTGCCGCTGGCCTTCGGCGACAAGGACGGCTGGCCCGCCATGGGCACGTTCGACTACCTGAACATGCGCATCAACGGCTACCAGTTCCACATGGATCTGATGGCGCACAAGGCATCCTGGAGCGACGACAAGGTCAAGAAGGTCTTCCAGACGTGGAAGGACGACCTGCTGCCCCTGAGCCAGGACAATGCACTCGGCCGCACCTGGCAGGAAGCGGCGCAGTCGCTGGTCAAGAAGGAAGCGGGCATGTACCTGTTGGGGATGTTCGTGTCCCAGCAATTCCCGGCGGCCGATCTCGACGACCTGGACTTCTTCGCGTTCCCGGAGATCGACAAGGCCATCGGCGCCGACGCGGTCGAGGCGCCGATCGACGGATTCCTGGTCAGCACCAACGGTCTCAACGAGCAGAGCAGCGCGCTGATGACGTACCTGGCCTCCGCTGATGCCCAACTCATCTACCTGAAGTCGGATCCCGGCGTGGTCGCGGCCAACAAGAACGCCTCCACCGACACGTACACCGCGTTGCAGAAGAAGGCGGTCGATCTGATCTCCTCCGCCAAGAGCATCTCCCAGTTCTTGGACCGCGACACCCGACCGGACTTCGCCAGCCCGGTCGTGATCCCCGCCATCCAGCAGTTCCTCAAGGACGGCGACGTCGACAAGGTGACGAACAGCCTGGAATCACAGGCGAAGACCATCTTCACGAGCTGACGGGTCGCCTCTCCCATGAGCACAGCAGCACCGGTCGCACCTGCCGCGCCGGCGGGGGCAGGATCCGGCGGTACTCGACCGCCGACCGCTTCGTCCTGGTCCTGATGATCGGCCTCCCGGTCCTCATCGAGCTGGTACTGGTCTGGTTCCCGGCCGTCGCCTCGATCGGCCTGTCGTTCGGGTCGTGGAACGGCGTCGGCGGGGTCGACAAGATCAAGTGGGTCGGCGCGACCAACTTCGAGAACGTCGTCCAGGTCGACCCGAACTTCTGGCCCGCCCTGCAGCACAACCTGATCTGGCTGGTCTTCCTGGCGGTGATCGCCACTCCACTGGGCATCCTGCTCGCAGTACTGCTCGACCGGGAGTTCGCCGGCAGTCGGTTGCTGCAGAGCATCTTCTTCATGCCGGTGATGTTCTCCCTCGCCCTCATCGGGGTGATCTGGCAGCTGGTGTTCTCTCCTGAGCAGGGCCTGATCAACGGCGCCTTCGGGACCTCCGTCGACTGGTTCGGGGATCCGTCGATCAACATCTGGGCTGCACTGGTTGCCGCCAGCTGGAAGCACATCGGCTACATCATGATCCTGTACCTGGCCGGCCTGAAGGGTGTCGATCCCTCGCTCCGCGAGGCCGCCGCCCTGGACGGTGCCACGGCGAGCCAGACGTTCTTCCGGGTGGTGTTCCCGGCGATGCGGCCCATCAACGTCGTCGTCGTGGTGATCACCGTCATCGAGGCACTGCGGGCCTTCGACATCGTCTGGATCATCAACAAGGGCACCAACGGTCTGCAGTTGCTCTCCACGATGATCGTCACCAACAGCGGTGCGGCTGGCCGGGTCGGCTACGCCTCGGCGCTCGCGGTGATCCTGCTTGTCGTCGCGCTCGTGCCGATCGTCAGCTATCTGTCCCAGGCATTCAAGGAGAACCGATGACGGCCACCGACGTCCGTCCAGCACGTCCGTCCCGGGCCGGCCGGAAGGCAGCGATCGCCACCCCGTCGCCGCTGCGACGCGGGTCGAAGAAGTCGCGCATCGCCATCATCACCTTCCTGGTGATCGCTGCGATGCTCTGGATGATCCCGTTGCTGTGGACGTTCTACACGTCGCTGCGGCCCTACGACTACTTCAAGGACCACTCCTACTTCTCCATCGGCGGCCCCTACAACTTCGACAACTACGGCGAGGCCTGGAAACAGGCCGAGTTGCCCAAGTTCTTCCTCAACTCGGCGATCATCACCATCCCCGCGGTGATCATCACGCTCGCTCTCTCCTCGCTCGCGGCGTTCAAGTTGTCCAGGGTGCCATGGAAGTGGAACATTCCGCTGCTGATCCTGTTCACCGCGGGAAACCTGCTGCCGCAACAGGTTCTGGCCACCCCGCTGTTCCAGATGGCCAAGCACACCCCGTTGCCGTTGTCGGTGAGCGACTCCGGGTCGTTCATCAACACGTACTACGTCGTCATCGCCGTGAACGTCGCCTTCCAGCTCGGCTTCTGCACGTTCGTCATGAGCAACTACATGAAGGCGTTGCCGCACGAGCTCACGGAGGCTGCCCAGGTGGACGGCGCGGGCCTGTGGAAGCAGTACTGGAACATCATCCTGCCGCTGTGCCGGCCGCCGCTGGCAGCGCTCGCCACCCTGGAGTTCATCTGGGTGTACAACGACTTCTTCTGGGCATTGTTGTTGGTGCAGAAGGGAGATCGACTTCCGATCACCTCGGGTCTGAACAACCTCAACGGGCAGTTCGCGCAGAACTACAACCTGCTCTCCGCAGGTGCGCTGCTGTCGGCCGTGCCGGTGCTCATCATCTACCTGGTCCTGCAACGCCAGTTCGTCGCCGGGTTGACCCTCGGCGCGAACAAGGGATGACCGGGCACGAACGACGACGCCAGATCCTCGCCGCGCTGGAATCCGGAGCGGTGCGGGTCAGCGAGCTCACCGAGCAGCTCGGTGTCTCGGACATGACGATCCGGCGGGATCTGGAGATCCTGGAGTCGCACGGCTGGCTGCGCAAGGTGCACGGCGGTGCGGTCCCGGCCGAGAGCAGCACCAACGAACCGGGCTTCGAGGCCAAGAGCCTGCTCGAGCAACCGGCCAAGCGCGCCATCGCGGAACATGCGGCCACCCTCGTCGAGCCGCACTCGGTGATCGGTATCTCGGCCGGCACCACCACCTGGATGTTGGCGCGCAGCCTGCAGTTCCATCCGGGCCCGTTGACCGTCGTGACCAACTCCTCGACGGTCGCCAACGTTCCGATGGCCGCCGCCGGGGGTGGCGCGGCGACCGTGATCCTGACCGGTGGGGTGCGCACCCCGAGTGCCGCGTTGGTCGGTCCGATCGCCGATCGATCCATCGGTTCCCTGCACCTGGACCGCTTGTTCCTCGGCGTCCACGGGATGGATGCCCGAGCTGGGTTCACCACCCCGAACCTGGCCGAGGCACAGACGAACTATGTCCTCGTCCAGCACGCCCGGCAGGTGGTGGTGCTCGCGGACTCCACGAAGTGGGCGACCGTCGGGCTCTCGGACTTCGGAGCGCTGTCGATCGCCGACGTGCTGATCACCGACGACCAGCTGACTGCCGAGGCACAACGGCATCTCGGGGACCTGGTCGGAGAGCTGATCATCGTCTCCAGCGCCGGTGGCCTCGCGGAGAGTGTCCTGTCCTGACGCGCAGCGCGCGCTGATCCGCCGTCCCACCCGTCCACGTCCCCGTGTCGGCTGCACACCGCAGACGGCCCACCGTCACCCGATCAGACCGAGGTGCTTCCAGCCGTGCCGACCGACCAGCCCGAACTGCTGCACCTGCGCGCGGACGGGGTGAGCGTGCTGTTGCGCCTCCCCACCGATCGTCAGGCCGAGATCCTCTGGTGGGGAACGGATCTGGGCCCGCTCGGTGATGCCGAGCTGTCCTCGGTCGCGACGGCGAGTGTGGGATCCGTCCCGAACAACTCACTCGACCGGCCGTACCGCCGCGGGCTGCTCCCCGAGCGCTCCCAGGGATACCGCGGCCGGCCGGGACTCGTCGGGCATCGCTCGGGAGATGCGTTCGCGCCGCTGCTGCGCACCGCGCAGCTCACCGCGGACGCGAACACCGTCGTGCTGACCGCGGTCGACGAGAGATCCGGTCTGCAGGTCGTCAGCACCCTGCAGCTGGACGCCAACGGTGTCCTGCATCTGCACCACACCCTGACCAACACGGGTGACACCGCGTTCGAGGTCGGCGAGCTGGCGCTGATCGTCCCGATCCCGGCGGACGCCACCGAGATCGCCGACTTCACCGGTCGGTGGACCGCCGAGCGGATGCCGCAGCGACTGCCGTTGCGTGAGGGAGCCTGGCTCCGCCAGAACCGTCGGGGTCGCACCGGTGCCGACGCCGCCACACTGACAATGGTCGGCACCGAGAGCTTCCGATTCCGCAGCGGCGAGGTGTGGGCGGTACACCTCGGCTGGAGCGGCGACCAGTCGGTGTGGGCCGAATCCCATCCGGACGGCACTCGGGTGCTCGGCGCCGCCGAACTGCTGGAGGCCGGCGAGATCGTGCTGGCACCGGGGGAGGAATACACGACACCCGAACTTTTCGCCGTCCACTCGGCGGCCGGTTCGGACGGCATCGCCGACCGGCTGCACGCCATGCTCCGTGCCCGCGCACACCATCCGACGACACCGCGACCCGTTGTCCTGAACACCTGGGAGGCCGTGTACTTCGACCACGACCTGGCCCGCCTGCAGCACCTGGCCGAGGTCGCCGCCGACCTCGGCGTCGAGCGCTTCGTGCTGGACGACGGCTGGTTCGGCGGACGCCGCAACGACCTCTCCTCGCTCGGTGACTGGCAGGTCTCGACCGAGGCCTGGCCGGACGGTCTCGGTCCGATCGCCCGGCACGTGCAGGACCTGGGCATGCAGTTCGGGCTGTGGTTCGAGCCGGAGATGATCAACGAGGACTCGGAGCTGTACCGGGCCCATCCGGACTGGGTGCTGGCCGATCCCGACCGACTTCCGGACACCTCGCGTCACCAGCAGGTGCTGGACGTCGCTCGACCCGAAGTGTCGGCATACCTGTTCTCCTGCATCGACTCCCTGGTCAAGGAGTATCGGATCGCGTTCCTCAAGTGGGACCACAACCGGGATCTGGTGGCGGCCCGGCACCACGGTCGCGCGGGTGTTCACGCGCAGACCACTGCCGTCTACGGGCTGATCGACCACTTGAAGGACGCGAACCCAGGACTCGAGATCGAGAGCTGTTCCAGTGGCGGCTCCCGGGTTGATCTGGGGATCCTGCAGCGCACCGATCGGGTCTGGGCCAGCGACTGCAACGACGCGGTGCAACGGATGCAGATCCAGCGCGGCACGGCCCAGCTCATCCCCCTGGAGCTGATCGGCGCGCACGTCGGGCCGCCCACCGCACACACCAGCCACCGCACGCACGACCTGTCGATGCGGGTGGCCGCTGCGCTGTTCGGGCACTTCGGGATCGAGTGGGACATCGCCTCCGCGACCGACGCAGACCGGGCCGGTCTCCGCGAGGCCATCACGCTCTACCGCCGCCTGCGGCCGTTGCTGCACTCCGGATCGCTGGTGAACGTCGATCATCCTGATCCGGCAGCGATGGCCGTCGGTGTGGTGTCGAAGGACCGACGATCCGCCGTCTTCACCTACCACCAGATCGCCATGGGGATCCGGGAAGCGCCGGCTCCGCTGGTGTTCCCGGGCCTGGACCCCGGCCTGCACTACCGGATCAGCAGGCTGGAGGTGGCCGGCGCCGCCGCGACGGTCGGCCGGCAGCCACCTCCGTGGTGGACCGCCGACGAGACCGTGCTGCCGGCCACGGTGCTCGGCACCCTCGGCCTCCCGCTGCCGGTGCTGCACCCCGAGCAGGCCGTCCTGCTGGAGCTGACCGCACTCTGAGCTCGTCCCCGGTACCCCACTCGTCCGCAACCGTGGTCGGCTCTCGCTGATCAGCAGCTCGAACCCCCCGGCTGAAGGCCCGCCAGGGCTGAGGTCCGGATCGAGTGACGCAGCGGAGCCCGGCGATCGGCATTCCGGCAGAACGTCGTGCGGACACGCCCGTCGCCGGGCCGATCCGCGTCATCCGTCCGATCAGATCTGCCGGCGGACTGCGCCGCTCCTGCGCTCACGTTTCTGCCGGTACATCGCGGCGTCGGCATCCCGCCACGCCCCGGGAAATCCCGCGGTGACGGTGTACGACGCGTGTCCGAGCGACCCGGGGGTACCGTCCCGGGCGAGCTCCGCGGACAACCACTCGACCATCTGTTCCACGTCCTGGGGAGACATGTCCGCCGCCAGGATCCCGAACTCGTCCCCACCGAGTCGAGCGACGACGTCCGATCCCTTGGTGACGTGCCTGATCGTCCGGGCGGCCTGCCGGATGTGCTCGTCACCGGCCGCATGGCCGTGCTCGTCGTTCACCAGCTTGAGGCTGTCGAGGTCGAGGATCACCACGGAACCGGCATACCCGAAACGGCGGTACCTGGCCTCCTCCGCGGCCAGGAAGCGATCCCAGGCGCGTCGGTTGAACAGACCTGTGAGGGAATCGGTCTCGGCCTCGGCGGCCGACCGCTCCGCCAACCGCTCGGCCGCGGTCCGCATCAGGTCGGCCTGCAGGACGCTGGAGAGCAGCTGGGCCAGGATCTGCAGCAGCGGTGCGTGCCGCTCCAGCTCCGCGGGCTGCGCGACCGGATCCAGCCCGCACAGGGTGCCGAACAGTGCCCCGTCCGCCTGCACCAGCGGCAGTCCGACATAGGCCCCGATCTGCAACGAGTTTCGGACCCTGGCCGTCGCATACGCAGGTACCGCCTCGACATCGGGTGCGATCTGCGGCCCCTCGCCGGCCACCATGAACTGGCACATGGAGTCGGACCACCGGTGCGCGTCGCCCGCCTGTCTGCCGTAGGCATTCTCGTCGACGGCCAGGTACAGCTGGCGGTCGTTGCTGTGGCGGGTGACGGACCAGAATCCCATCGGGATCTCGGTCTGCAAGTAGGACAGCACACTCGCGCAGGCTTCATCGAAGGTTCCGCCGGCCGCGATCGCAGGCAACTGCACGGGCACACCCTTCCGAGAGGTAGACAGCAGTTTATCCGCAGCGGTTCGACACCGGACGGTGCTCACCAGGGGCGAGAGTGGGTCACCCCCTGGTGAGCACCGTGCAGAACCGAGCATGTGGGGGACCGCAGGAGCTGAGCCCGCGCGACCCACCGTCTGCGAGTGACGGAAAGTGGCCCAGCCCCGGAGATGCCCGCAGGACGTCCTGCGGGAGTTGCTCAGGGCGGGGCAACTCTGCGACACGGGCCGAGCATCCTCAGTGTGCGCCGGCCATCGCGCCGGCCGGCATCGTCTCGAGCAGGTGCTCCAGGGCCGCCTCGACCTCGGCCTTCCAGTGGAGACCTCCGTCGGACAGCTCGAAGCGCAGGCGCGGATAGCTGCGGTGCGGCCGGATCTCGGTGAAGCCGACGGCGCGGGCGAAATCGGCCGGCACCGTGCAGTGCTTCCGCCCGGTGCCTGAGGAGCGCGGCGGACGACCCTCACGGGCGAACACCTCGATCGCCCGCACCCCGCGTTTCGTGAGCACCTTCACCACACCGTCCACCAGGAATCGCCCGATCCCGCGGCCGGCGAACTTCTCGTCGATCCGGAGGGTCGTCACCAGCACGGCGTCCGGGGAGACGGGTGCGGTGGGAAAGCGCAGCGCGCCGGGAACGGTGGGCGGCGGAGCGAAGAGGGCATAACCGGCCGGTTCGTCGTCGACCGTCACGATGAGGCCGGCGCTGCCCCAGGTCAGCATGACGCCCGAGAGCCACACTTCCTTCTCGAACTCGGTGTGTCCGGCACGCTCGGCTGCGTCGGCAGCATCCGAGTCGAGTTCCCAGAACACGCACCCCCGGCAGGGTGACGGAATCATCCCGATGGTGGACATCGAGAGCGGGATCAGGGCGAGTGTCATCGGGGTCCAGCATTCCAAACGATCCGCGGGTGCGCGTGACCTGGTCCTGTGGTGCCGTCATCCACGCCGCTTCCAGGGCGTCTCAGCGGTGTCGGTCCAGCACCGCGTTCACCGACGAGTAGCCGATCTGCGATGCTCGCTCGACCCGCGCACGGTGGGTGGTGAGTCCCTTGATCCCGGCATCCGTGTCGGGCCAGAGGGTGAACACCTTCGCCCCTCCGCGACGCGGATGATCGGCGTCCCGCAGCAGTGCCAACGCCGGTCCCATCCGGCGACGCTCGTCGGCCATCGCCCCGAGGCCCGGGACGAGTCGGTCGACACCGCGGGCCCAGCGCGACGGGGTCGGTTCGGAAGGTGCGCCGCGCAGGTCCTCGGGCGTCCTGTTCACCAGCACCAGGACGTGGGTCGACCCGTCGTCGAAGGCCCGGGCGACCGGGAGCGGCTCGGAGACGGCGCCGTCGATCCATTTCCGTCCGTGCAGCTCCACCGGTCGACCGGCGAGGAACGGAATGCTGGACGTGGCTCGGAAAGCCAGCTTCCAGTCGTCGACGGACTGCGGGCGCAGGACGTGCCCGGTGAGGTCGTCGGCGGCGGTGGCCACGATGTGCAGCGGGATCGGACTGGCGTGCAACTCCGTCCACCGCATGGGTTTCGGGTGGACGAGGATGTGATCGAGCAGGTGGTCGAGCGACACGACAGGGCGCCGGGTACGCAGCCGCCGCAGGTCGATGAACTTCGGATCGGCCATGTCTTCGAAGAAGATCCGCGACGATCCCTCGGACATCCCGATCAGCAGTCCGGCGCCGATGAACGCCCCGGCGGACGAGCCGTAGATCGCGTCGAAGGTCGGGGCCAGCCCTGCTTGCTCCAGTGCGTGCGCCATCCCGCCGCTGTACGCGCCGCGCATGCCGCCGCCACCGACCACCAGTGCGATCCGCAGGCCGTCCTCGCACGAGCCGCTGTCCCGACGGTGCAGCAGTGCGCTGATGACGTCGTCGTCACGCGACGGGTCGGGCGGGATCGACTGCGACACAGCGGGCACGACCCCAGCATGCCTGACCGGCCGGTGCTCGATCCCCCGCTGCCGGACGCAGTTGCGGCCGAGCTGCGGCGTGCGGCGATCACCACCGGGGCGCCCTGCCGAATCGATGCGGGCCCAGGACCGCCGCCCGCGCCATTCGGCGTTTTTACGCCGATCGGGCGCCACAAACACGCAATCCTGCCGAATCGATGCAGGCCCGGCTCAGCTCACTCGGCGAGGATCGCGTCGATCTGCTCGACCGCCATCGAGAGCCCCTGGGCCATGCCCATCTCCATCAGCTGACGCATGCCGTCGACCGAGTCGAACTGGCCGCGAATCACCATCTGCGTGACGCCGTCGTTCTCGGAGATTGTCACCACGGTGTGGGTGGTCGGCATCGAGTCCGAGCGGTTGCCCTGCTCGTCGGCGAAGAAGTCCGCGAACTCGATCGTCGAGGTGGGCCGGGCGGCGGAGATGTCCCACTGGCCGCCCATCTTCTCGCCGTCCGGGCCGGTCATGAAGTACGCGGCCCGTCCGCCGTCGACCAGCTGGAGTTCGGTGAACGTCGCCGGGTAGGTCGGCGGTCCCCACCAGCGCTCCAGCTTGCGGGGGTCGTTCCAGAGGTCCCAGACGTCGTGGGCGGAGGCCCGGAACTCGGCGGTCAGAGTGAGGCTGAGCTCTTCCTCGTTCGGTGTGCAACTGATGACGGTCATGGTTCTTCCCTTTCGGTGCTGTCGCTGCCGGCGTTTCCGGCAGGTTCGATCGGAGTTGCGCGGGTGTCGGCGAGGACGTCGCCGAAGCGATGCATCCGGTACCGCCAGAGTTGTTCGAACTGCTCGAGAAGCTCACGCACGCCGCGGATCGTGGCCATCTCGGTGGTCACCAGTTGTTCCCGGCCGCGCTGCTGCTTGCTGACCAGTCCCACCGACGACAGGACGGCCACGTGCTTCTGCACCGCGGCGAACGAGATCGAGTACCGCTGGGCCAGCTGCGACACGGAATGGTCGCCGGTCATCGCCACCCGCAGGATGTCCCGCCGGGTGGCATCGGCGAGGGCGCGGAAGAGTCGGTCGACCTCCGCGTCACTGAATGCCTGATTTACAACCATGTTGTTGTACGTTAGCCGCAGTGGGAGACAACCGCAAGGGGGTCGCCGATCCTGGCAGGCTGGTCCGATGGACACCGGCGACGCGTTCCGCCACCAGGCTGCTGCCTGCGCCGGGCTCGGTTCGCCGATGTACGCGGAGCTGCTCGGGCTGGTGGCCGACGCGCTCGCCTCCGGAGGAGAGGACGCCGCGCCGTTCGCAGCGGTGCTGCAGGGACACGAGAACGATCCCGGCCCGTCAGGTCTGGCGCTGCGGCTGGCCGGGTCGGTGCACCGACTGGTACTGGAACGGCGTGCGGGGCTGCTGGCGACGTACTACCCCAGCGTGGGTGGGCGCTGGGAGCCGGAGGGCGGCTGGGCTGCCTTCCGGTCGCTGGTCATCCAGCAGCCCGACGCGGTGCGCGAATGGCTCGACCGACCACCCCAGACCAACGAGGTCGGGCGGTCCGCCGCCCTGATGGCCGGCCTGCTCGAGGTCAGCCGTGCGAAACCCCTGCCGATCCGACTCTTCGAGATCGGGGCATCGGGTGGACTCAACCTGTTGGCCGACCGATTCTCCTTCTCCGACGACGGTGGTCGGGTGCGCGGTGACGAAGGCTCGCCCGTGCAGCTCGCCGGAGCGTGGGCGGGGCCCGGCCCGTGGCCCACCGTGATCGAGCGGGTCGGGAGCGACGTCCTGCCCGTGGACGTGGCGACCACCGCTGGGCGGCTGACGCTGACCGCGTACGTCTGGCCGGACATGACGGCGCGGCACGAGCGGTTGCGCGGTGCCCTGCAGATCGCGGCCGGATCTCCCGTCACCGTCCGGCGGCAGAGTGCTCGCAAGGTCGTCGAGAACCTTGTGCTCGTCCCCGGAACGACGACGGTGCTGTGGCACAGCGTGATGTGGCAGTACCTGGACTCGTCGGAGCAGCACGAAGTGCTGACCCGGCTGGACGCACTCGGTGCCGCCGCCACCGACGACGCGCCGCTCGTGCACCTGTCGCTGGAGCCGCGGCGACGCACGCCCGGCGAGGACCACGAGTTCTGGCTGACGCTGCGCCGGTGGCCCGGCGGTGACACCCGCTTCCTGGCCCGGGCTCGTCCACACGGGATGCCCGTCGACTGGCAGTGACTGTGTCTGCGGCTCAGCTGTTCGCGTCGTCGCCAGGGCTCACTCACCAGTCCGACGGGCCTGCGGGCCCTAGTTGTGCTGTCTGTTCAGTTTTGATCTGCGTTCAGTTAAACTGAACATGACCCAATGCTGAACGGAGGTGACCACCGGTGTACAACGGCATCCAGCTCGACCTCGAAAAGACGCTCCGAAGCACCGGCCTCGAGATTGCGGTTGAGCAGGCAGTGGGACGACATGGACCCGTACAGGGAATCGGGGTCACTGACCATGGCAGTGCCGTCATCCAGCTCAGTCGAGGATCGATGCAGCAGACCTACTTCATGGCATTCGGTCCCAGGATGACCTTCGGAGCGGCCGTCGGCGTCGCTGTCCCCGCGGAGCTGACGCTCTTGATCGCAAGCGATCACATCTCGGAGAAGACCTCGATCTCGCTCCGTGCGGCCGGCATCCAGTACCTAGACCGGTCAGGGAACGCTTCGATCCGCTTCGATGATGTTCTGGTCGATGTGCGAGGACGCAAACGGACCAGCCCACCCGAGCCACAGCAGCACCGGCGTGCCACCAATCCGTTCAGTCCGCGCAGAGCGCAAGTGGTCTCGGCACTGCTGACCTGGCCAAGGCTTGCCGGGGCGACCACGCGGGAGATCGCTCGGGCAGCCGGAGTGTCCGTGGGTCAGGCGCACGAGACGATGCACATGCTCACCGAGTCGGGACACCTGCTGCAGAATGCCGGAACCTTGCACGGGCTTCGTGAACTGCTGGAGAACTGGACGGCTGCCTACCCGACGGGACTCGGTCCGCGACTGGCTCTGGCCGCGTTCCGCGACACAGTTGGAGCGCCACCGACCGGCGACGCCGCGAATGAGCTGTGGGTGAGCGGCGAGTCCGCAGTTCCGCAGCTGATCAGGCCCGTCACCACGACTCTCTACGTGGGGTCACTCGATCCCGCACTCCCGGTCGCCAACCGATGGCGTGCCGATGGACCGCCGAACGTATTCATCCGCAGGAAGTTCTGGTCGGTTCCAGACGACAACGACGACGGTCACCGTGTCGACGGGATCCGGCTGGCTCCGTGGCCGCTGGTGTACGCCGATCTGATGTCCAGCGGTGATGCTCGACAACGCGAGGTCGCGCAGGAATGGAGAGACCGTCATGTTGGACCTGACCAGATGTGAAGGTGCTCCCACCGACCTGATGCGGCGTGTGACAACTCGGCTTCTCGAGCTCGCGCCGACCCTGCGCGCACAAGACGTCATGCTCATCGGTGCGGGCTGTCGTGATCTCCTCCAGACGGCGCTGGGTCACGAAGAGCCCCTTCGAGCGACGCAGGACATCGACGTCGCTCTCGCTCTCGCAGATTGGCAGATCTTCCACGAGCTCAGGAACAGGCTGAAGCCCACGGACGGAACCACTGACGGCATGCGCTTCCACGTCGCCGGAGCACCGGTCGACCTCGTGCCGTTCGGGACCGTGGAGAGCCCGGCCGGCGTCGTGACGCCACACCAAGGGCGCGAGGGCATGAGCGTGTGGGCGTTCCGAGAGGTGTTCGAGCACTCCATGGAGCTACCGCTGACGGACGAGATCGTCGTGCGTCTTCCGTCCGTGCCGGGTTATGCCGCACTCAAGCTCTGCGCTTGGCTCGACCGTGTACCGCGGTTCGAGTACAAGGATGCGTCGGACATCGCAGCGGTCCTCCGCTGGTACTCGGAGTCCGATTCTGTGCTCGAGCGTCTCTACGACTTCGAACGCGACGCCTCGATCCTCGTCGCCAACGGGACGGATCCGGGTGTCGCATCTGCTCAGCTACTGGGAAGCGATGTGGTGACGGTGATCGGACCCGAACGACAGCTTGAACTCGAGCAACGGTGGCCGGACCGGCAGCAGGATGCTTTGGTGCGGGAGATGAAGCTGCCCCAAGCTCTCAGCTGGACCTCCTCGCCGGAACGTCGACGCGAGATCTTGAACGGACTCGAGCGCGGACTGTTCAGCGGCCCACCGGACCCTGCCGCCGCCCCCGGTAATTCCTGAGTGGCTGCGGACTCAGAACTGTTCGACGCCGTCCGCCATTTCAGAGTCGCGGGACGACAGGCTGTCGGTGTCCGTGCGTAAGGTCAGGAGCACTGACAAGCAGGAGGGTCCCATGGACGTACCCCAGTTCGAGGCCGCGCTCCTGCAGATGGAGGAGGACATGAAGGCGTGGTGCCCATCGAGCACCGAGAACGTCGGCCGGGTGATCGAGATCCCCGGCTCGGACGAGTGGAACATCGAATGCCCGACCTGCGGCACCCGGTGGGCAGGCGGCAGCGCTGTGCTCGATGACCACAAGCGCTTTCGGTGATCGATGCAGGTCTCCGATGTGGTCGCGCGACTCCAGGGCCTGGACCAACAACATCGAGGACGTCGGGCGCCAGGACCTGGAGCCGTGGCCTGGCTGATCTCACTTGAGTTCAGCTTTCGCCATCATCGTTGCTCCCCCACATAGCGTCCGGCCATCAGTTCCATCTGCTCCAGCACCAGCCTGGTCGCGCCCGGCTGCTTGTCGGGGGGGTAGTCGTACTTCACCAGCAGTCGCTTGATCGACGAGCGCAGCTTCGCCCGTACGTCGTCGCGGACGGTCCAGTCGGTGCGGACGTCGCGGCGCATCACCGCGACCAGTTCGCGCGCGATCCTGGCCAACACATCCCCGCCGAGATCGGTCACTGCGCTCTCGTTCTCGGCGACCGCGTCGTAGAAGGAGAGCTCGTCCTCCGACAGCGGCGGGTCGAACTTCTTCCCCCGGTTGGTTTCCGCTGCAACCTCTTTCGCCAGCTCGATCATCGCGGCGATCACTTCGGCGGCGGTGAGTTGCTGGTTGGTGTACTTGCGCATCAGCTCCGCGACCCGCTCGGAGAACGCCCGCTGTCGGATCGTGTTGGAGCGCGTCGCACTGCGGCTCTCCTCCAGCACCGTCTTGCGCAGCGCCTCGATGGCCAGATGTGGATTGGCAGCCCGCTGCGCCTTGTCGGAATAGGCCGGCGTCAGGTCCGAGAGTGCCGGCTTCTCCAGGCCCGCCGCCTGGTAGATGTCGATCACCTCCCCGGTCTCGGTCGAGTCGGCGATCAGCGCCCGCAGCAGCCGTTCGATCTCCTCAGGCACCGGCCGGCCCTCGGCCCGCGCGGCGGCCGCGTCGTACTTGGCCATGTAAACCCGGACCTCTTCATAGAACTGCACCTCGCCGCGGAGTACCTGCAGCGCTTCACTTCCCGAGGCCAGTGCCCAGGCGCTCATCAGCGCACGGCTGCGCGTCCGGTACCGGTCCGAGAGTCGGTCCTCACCCTCGACGACCTGGTTGCCGGGGGTCTGCGGGTCCCTCAGGTAGTTCGTGACGAGCTGCGCGGTCTTCGCGAACGTCATCGGCTTGCCGTTCATCACGCGACTGCGCCACTCGACGCCCTTGAGCATCTCGCGGATCTCACCGATCAGGGTCATCGCGAGCGCGGCCGCCTCCTCGATGTTCTGCCCGATCGGCCGCTCCTGCTGGTCGCGCGGCGAGTACTCCTTCAGCGCTCGCTGCAGGTTGTCGATCAGCGGCGCATACCCGACGAGCAACCCTGCGTCCTTGCCGCGGAACGTCCGGTTCACCCGCGCCAGGGTCTGCATCAGCAGTGCGCCCTTCAGCGGCCGGTCCAGGTAGAGCGTGTGCAGCGGCGGCGAGTCGAAACCGGTGAGCATCATGTCCTTGACGATCACCAGCTCCAGCTCGTCGCCGACATCGCGCACGCGTTCCTTGATCGCCTTGTTCTCGGAGTCGCGGCGTACGTGCGCCCGCAGGTGGGGCGGGTCGCTGGGGGTTCCGGAGAAGACGACCTTGATCTTGCCGGTGGTGAGGTCGTCGGAGTGCCAGTCGGGCCGCAGCGCGACGATCGCGTCGTACAGCCGCACACAGATCTCCCGGGTGGCGCCGACGATCATCGCCTTGCCCGGTGCCTCGATCATCGGCTGCATCAGCGCTCGCCGTGATTCCCAGTGCGCCACCAGATCAGCGGCCAGCGCAGCCATCCTGGCCGGTGCCCCGTAGACGGCGTTCACCTGGGCAACGCTGCCCTCGATCTGCGCGCGTTCGACGTCGTCCAGGGCACTGGTGGCGTCATCGGCAGCCCGGTCGAGATCCTCCTCGGTGACTCCTTCGGCGAGGGCCACCTTGATCAGCCGCGGCTCGAAGTACACCGGCACGGTGGCGCCGTCCGCGACCGCGCGGGTGAGGTCGTAGATGTCGATGTACTCCCCGAACACCGCCTGGGTGTTGCGGTCCTCGAACGAGATCGGGGTGCCGGTGAAGGCGATGAGGGTGGCGCGCGGCAGCGCGTCCTTGAGATGCCGGGCGTAACCGTCGAGGTCGTCATAGTGGGAACGGTGCGCTTCGTCGACCACCACCACGATGTTGCGTCGGTCTGACAGCAGCGGATGTTCCTCACCCGCGCCACGTTCGGCGGTGCTGCGACCGAACTTCTGCAGCGTGGTGAAGAAGATGCCGCCGGTCACCCGCTCGGTGAGTTCGCGCCGCAGCTGCGTTCTGCTCGTGATCTTCACCGGCTGCTCGGGCAGCAGCCGGCTGCGCTGGAACGCGTCGTACAGCTGACCGTCGAGTTCCTTGCGGTCGGTGATCACCACGATCGTCGGGTTGAGCATCTTCGGGTGACGCATGATCCGCGCGGCGTACAGCTCCATCTCCATCGACTTGCCGGAGCCCTGGGTGTGCCAGACGACGCCGGCCTTGCCGTCGCTCTCGACCGCGTGGATGGTGCTGGCCACGGCCTTGGTGACGGCGAAGTACTGGTGCGGCTTGGCGATCCGTTTGGCCGGCGCCTCGCCGCCGTCGAACGCGGTGAAGGAGAGCAGCAGCTGGAGGAATCGGAGCTGGTTGTAGAGGCCGTACAGCGCAGTCTCCAGCGGGAGCACGGTCTCGCCGTGGGCGTCGACCGCGGCGCTGTCGACCTCGCCGCCGTCGTCGTCGACGTTCCACGGAGACCAGTGGTGGAAGGGAGTGAAAGGTGTTCCGTACCGTGCATCCAGACCGTCCGAGGCCAGGTCGAACACAGCGAACCGGAAGGCCGTCGGGAACTCCTCGAGGTACGTGACGAGCTGCGCATGGGCCTCCGCCGGGCCGGCGTCGGCGCGGCCGGCCTTCTTCAGCTCGATGATCGAGACCGGCAGCCCGTTGCAGTACAGGACCAGATCGAACCGGCGATGGTGCTCCGCCCGCCGGATCGTCACCTCCGTGGCCACCAGCCAGTGGTTGCGATCGGGGTCGGAGCTGATCAGCTCGATGGTGGGAGTCCGCTCCTGCCCGTCGTCGTCGACATAGGTGATGCCCCGGAAGCCGCCGACCAGCCAGTCGTGGATGCGCTGGTTCTCGGTGATCGCGTCGTTCGACTTCACCGCCAGGACCGTGGCGACAGCCTCGTCCAGGTGGGTGGTCGGCACCTGCGGGTTCAGCTCCCGCAGCGCTACCGCGAGCCGACCGGGGATCGCGAGCTCGGCCCAGTTCTCCCGCTCGCCCGACCCGGGGGCGATCTGCTCGCCGCTCATCGGTTCCCAGCCCAGCTCCGCCAGGATGTCGGCGGTGAAGTGCGACCAGTCACTCTCGGTGGTGCTCATGCAGGGTCCCCCTGGACGGTTCCGCCGGCGACTCGACGCTGTGTGCTGGCTGGGAGCGGTGCGGATCGCACTCGCGGAGGCGAGCCGAAGATGTTGTTGTACCTCGGCAATTGACGGTTGATCGAAGAGAATCTCCAGGTGAAGGCCGCACCGGAAGCTGTGCACCCGGGTGACGGTCGGAATTGTGCAGCGCTGCGCTGCACTGCTGGCGAGTTGAGCGCAGAAGTGGCAAAACACCAAGGTTCAGAGATCAGGCCAACCTTGCGCCACTGCTTTGTGTCGGACACAATCGTGGAATGCAGGTCAGGTTCACCCGTTCGTCCCGGCAGCACCGGATCGGGCGTGGTCACGCACTGCACGTGATGAACTCCTGCGAGCCGATCGCGGTGGTGGCCAACGAAGGCGACCAGGCACTGCGGTGGGAAGGCCGCGACGACCGCGGAGTGTTGCTGGAGGTGGTCGGGGTGGAGAAGCCGGACTGCCTGCTCGTGATCCACGTGATGCCGCTCGAATGGTGAGGAGAGACCGACGATGACGAACCACCAGAAGAAGTACGCGTTGGCTGACGGTCCTGACGTCGAGGACGAGGAGGTCGTGCTCCTTTCGGGACGGACTCTGACCCCCGAGGTTCGTGCCGAGATCCTCGAGCAGGTGGGCGTGACGCCGGCGCGGATCGGCGCCGGGAGGCCGGCACTGGGTGAACCTGGCAAGCAGTCGCCGCAGGTGTCGTTCCGGATGCCGGAGGCGTTGCACGACGTTGCCCGCCGGGTGGCGCGGGAACGCGGGATCACCTTGTCGCAGTTGGCCCGCGAAGCGCTGGAGCGCTCACTCAGCGCCTGACGTCGGCCGGCCCTCGTTGCCCGCGCTGTCGTGACAGACAGCAATCGTGCAACGCTGCGTTGCACACATGCGGGCTCGGCCCAGTTCTCCCGCTCGCCCGACCCAGGGGCGATCTGCTCGCCGGTCATCGGCTCCCAGCCCAGTTCGGCCAGGATGTCGGCGGGGAAGTGCGGCCAGGCGCTCTCGGTCGTGCTCATGAAGGGTCCCCCGGGACGGTTCCGAGCTCAGCCTCGAGCTCTTCGATGCTGGGCAGCGCAGGTGCGAGGTCGGCGGGCAAGGACGTGGTGATGGCGGCCTGCCAGTCCGCCACCCCGATCGGTGCGGCCATGCTGCGGAGGGCGTACTCGGCGACCAGGTTGTCTTTGGAGCGGCACAGCAGCAGACCAATCGTCGGGCCGTCCGCGGGTGTGGCCAGCAGATCGTCGACAGCGGCGATGTACATGCCGAGCTGGCCCAGGAATCCGGGTTCGAACGCCACCGCCTTGAGCTCGATGACCACGTAGCGGCGCAGGGTGAGGTGGTAGAACAGCAGGTCGCAGAAGAACTCTTCCCCGTTGATGTCTAGCCGTACCTGGCGTCCGACGAAGGCGAAGCCCTGTCCGAGCTCCAGCAGGAACTGGGTGACGTGCTCGACGAGCTCGTTCTCGAGGTCGCGCTCGCGAACCTTCTGACCCGTAGTCAGAAAGTCGAACAGGTACGGATCCTTGGTCGCCTGCTGGGCCAGATCGGAGTCGGCGGCGGGCAGGGTCTGCTGGAAGTTGGTGACAGCCTTCCCGGAGCGATCGTGCAAGCGCGATTGGATCTGCAGGGCCAGGACGTCCCGGCTCCAACCGTTCTCGGCAGCTCGTGCCGCGTACCATTCCCGCAGGTCAGCGCTGTCCAGCTTGTCGAGCAGCAGCTGGTGGTGGCGCCAGGGCAATTGTGCAGCGCAGCGCTGCACAATTGCCGAATCGGGCCAGGCCGCGGCCAGGGAGCGCATATATTTGAGGTTGCGCGGGGAGTAGCCCCGCACGTCCGGGAAGCGGTGCTTGAGGTCGGCCGACAGCCGGTCGATGACCTTGCTGCCCCAGCCCTGCTGGGCCTGCCGGTCCAGGATGTCGCGGCCGATGGACCAGTAGGTGGCGATGAGTTCGGAGTTGGCCGCCGCGACCGCGCGACGGTGGCCACGGACGACCCGCTCGCTGACGCTGTCCAGCAGCGCCGGGTACCACTCCGGCACCGCAGCGCCCAGCGGGAGCGGGGTCGTCACGGACACCCGCGTCTCAGCATCCGGCGGCTCAGTCACTCACAGCACGTCCTCGACCTGCTTCTCGGCGTCCTTCACCCGGAGCCGGCCGGACATCAGCTCGGGGAGGAGGGTGTCGCGGAGGGTGGCAAGTACATTCGACTCATCACGGAGAGACCCCAGTAATGGGACGATCTTTTCCGCGAGCGCGTCGAACGCTGAAAGATCTGCGTGCGCAAAAATTGGATAATCGACGAGATCCCGCGCGCTCACGCGCTGGCGACCAGAGGTCCCGATCATCTGTTGAATAGCGAATGATCGGAATGCTTCGTCGGTCGCGATAAAAAAACTCAGTGAGGGATGATGTCCCACGCGGGTCCGCATTACCACGAACTCAGTCGAACCGATGGCCACCGCTCCGTCGGACAAGAAATCTACGAAGCCAGTCTTGCGGTTCTCCAGACAGGGTGTGATGCGTGCAAGCAGGGTGTCGCCGTTCTGGAACCGGGCGCCGCCCCTAGCGGATCGTTGGCCCCAACGGGACGCCAACATTGAGGACGTGGGCAGGTTTTGCATATCGAGGTAGACGGGGTTCTCACCCGTTACCGTCGGATTGGGCGGATTGAAATCGATCAATGCGGACAGCGGTGAGGCTTCAGCAGTACCCAGCAAGTCAATTAACCCCAACTTATCAAAATGTCCACGCAGCAGGCTTTCGGCCGTCGCGGACGTCGATGCATTGGCGGCAATCTTGTCGTCAAGTGCGCCCAGCACCTCCGCGATCGCCCGCTGTTCGGCAATTGGCGGCTTTGGAACTGGCAGGAGCTTGAGGTCTGACCCGCGGATGCCAGCCGCAGCGACCTGCTGCACAATCGTCTGGATTGATAACCGACCAACCCGCGATCGAAAATAGTAGTAATAGAATCCCGGACTGGCAACCTTCTTGTTGAGTCGGGCGCGGATGATGTGGCTTTCCCAGCTTCTCGTGTCGGACGCGCCAAGGAAGATCGCGCACTTACCGGCGCCTTCGTAGGTCAACGACTGACGAGCAAACAGTAAATCTCCTGCGGTGAGCAAGGAGTGTTCCATCTCTCCAGCGGTCAACGGTGCGAGTTCACACTTCTGTTCAGCTATGCGGTCGTACGCAAAAATCTCCCGCATGTTGATCATCTGCGTTCCGCTTCCGCGACGATTCGATGGGCAGGATATCCCGTTGCGCAGAGGCAGCTCCAAGAGATCTCCAAAAAGAACCTGACTCATCCCACCCTCCCCAACTGCTCCCGCACGACCGCCGCCAACCGCTCCGACTCATCGAACGCCGCGAACAGCTCGGTCTGCAGGCGGGCGACCTTCTCCTCAATCGGCTCGCCGTCGTCCGCGACTGCGGCGGCTCCGACGTAGCGGCCCGGAGTCAGCACGTAGTCCGCCGCCTTGATCTCCGCTAGCGTCGACGAGTAGGCAAAACCCGGAACATCCTCGTACACGGCACCTTCCGCCGACGCGCTGCCACGCCAGGCGTGGAAGGTGCCGGCGATCTGGCCGATGTCGGTATCGGCCAGCGAGCGCTCGGCGCGGTCGACCATGAAGCCCAGATTGCGGGCGTCGATGAAGAGCACCTGCCCCGAGCGGTCGATGCTTCCGTGCTTGCCGGCGGTCTTGTCTTTGGCGAAGAACCAGACACAGACCGGGATCCCGGTGGAGCGGAACAGTTGCGTCGGTAGCGCCACCAGGCACGAGACCAGGTCGGCTTCCACCAGGTTGGCGCGGATCTGACCCTCGCCACCGGAGTTGGTCGACATCGAGCCGTTGGCCATCACCACGCCGGCGCTGCCGTCCTTCGCCAGCTTCGAGATGATGTGCTGGATCCAGGCGTAGTTGGCGTTGTTCGCGGGCGGCACCCCGTACTTCCAGCGCGGGTCGGACTCGTTGCGGGCCCAGTCCTTGATGTTGAACGGGGGATTGGCCAGCACATAGTCGGCGCCGCCGCGGCTTTCCAGGTCGGTGTGCAGATCGCGGGCGAAGGTGTCGCCCCAGACAGGGCCGAGGTCGGCATTCAGGCCGTGGATGGCGAGGTTCATCTTCGCCATCCGCCAGGTGCGCTCGTTGTTCTCCTGTCCGTACACGGAGATGCCGGTGCGGTCGCGGTCGTGCGCCTCCAGGAACTTCTCCGCCTGCACGAACATGCCGCCGCTGCCGCAACACGGGTCGTACATCCGGCCCTTCGTCGGCTCCAGCACCTCGACAAGCACTCGCACCACGCTCGCCGGCGTGTAGAACTCCCCGCCCCGCTTGCCCTCCGCGGCCGCGAACTTCTCCAGGAAGTACTCGTACACCTCGCCCAGCAGGTCGCGGGCGCGTCCGGCACCGAGCCCGCTGAAACGAGCCGAGTTGAACAGGTCGATCAGCTCACCCAGGCGTCGCTGGTCGACGTTGTCCTTGTTGAAGATCTTCGGCAGCGTCGCGCGCAGCGCCGGGTTGCTGGCCTCGATGTGTTCCATCGCCCCGTCGATCAGCTGTCCGATCGACGTCGTGTCGTCGCCCTTCGCCCGCTGCGCCAGGTACTCCCAACGGGAGGTCGCCGGGATCCAGAACACGCCGTGGCCGGTGTACTCGTCGACGTCGTCGGTGAGCTGCTCGATCTGGTCGGCGCTCAGGCCGTCGGCCGCGAGTTCTTCCTGCAGCGCCGCGCGGCGCTCGGAGAACGCGTCGGAGACGTACTTGAGGAACACCAGCCCGAGGATGACGTCCTTGTACTGCGAGGCGTCCATCGACCCGCGCAGCTTGTCGGCCGCCTTCCAGAGCGTGTCCTTCAGCTCCTTCATCGTCGACGGCGCTGTCGGGGTGTCGCTCTTCGTGCGGCCACGGGGTGGCATGTCAGATCTCCTCGGAGGTGGTGCGGGGTGGTGTGGGGCAATCGGTGTCGTGCAGGGCGGGGCTGTCGGGATCGGGGTCTCGACTCCTTCGTCGCTCGACCAGCGTGGAGGGTCGCTCGACCAGCGAAGAAGTGGGAGGTCGGTCGACCACCGTGGGGGGCTCGCCGACGTCGCGGGCGTGGTTGATGGGTCCGGGGTCTCGACTCCTTCGTCGCTCGACCATCGGACTAGTTGAAGGTCGGTCGACCGTCGAAGTGCTGGATCGCTCGACCGGCACGGGGGAATCGATGTCGACGGCGCCGCCGGCGGCGAGATCGAGGAGGGCTTGTTCGGCGTCGGCCACCGCGGCGAGCTGGACTGCCAGCCGGCGGCGCTCGTCGTCCAGGGCGGCGAGGCCGGAGCGGACCGACGGAGCCGTGAGGTGATCGATCAGCGGGATCGACCAGGTGCGCCAGGCGGTTTCACCGGGCTCCCGCGCGTTGATCGCGGCGGCCAGCGATGCGGGGATCAGCCGCACGTCAGTGCTCCGCAGCACGCGCGAAGGATGACGCACCACAGCGCCCCCCTTCCGATCGACGAACGCCCGCGGCCGGCCGCTGGTGCAGAACACCACGTCGCCCGGGTCCGTGTACTGCAGCTGCGGATACGTGAGGTTCAGGTCGAACCGATCGAGAGTCGCGACCGGTTCGGCGCCGCTGCGGGCATCGAGCACCGGCACGCCACCGTCATCGGTGTCCACCGCCTGTGTCATCCGCAGACCAGCACGGTAACCCAGCGCGCGTTCACTGATCAGTTGCGACATCGTCGCGGCCAGCGGGGAATACGGCGTGGTGCGCACCTGAACCGTCGGCACCAGGGGCGGATCAGCCACTGAACCGGTCAGTGCGGCGACAGCCTTGTCGTACCTGTCCAGGAGCACCACGGTGGGGTGCGCCCGCTCCGATCGACGTGCGGGCGGCACGAGAGACTTCTTCGCGGCCCCCAGCCAGGACTTCGTCCGGATCTGGCAGACCTCCAACTGTCGGGCCCGCAGACCGCGCGATCCGTCCAGGCCGGCCAGCACATCGGACACCAACCCGCTCAGGACGACTTCGTCGAACGCTCGATCGGCGAGATCGGCGGTCACCGTACGGGGCTCGTTCGCCTCCTCCGTGGGACCGAAACACCACAGCGCCAACCGTTCCCGGGATCTGGGCAGTCGTAGGCCGGCGGGCAGCCGCACGATGGCGCGCACCTTGCCGGAGCTCAGCAACCGACGCCGCAGGCCGTCGCACCGCTCGTCGTCGTCGGTGCGGCCGCGGTCGTCCCGGGTGATGCTGTCGGTGAGCGCGGCTGCCGGACCCCACACCAGGGTCACGGTCTCCGGCGGGCACGTGGCGCGATGATCCGTGATCGCCTGCAGCAGCGCGGCAGAGGTCGCGGCCGGAGCCTCGGCGGACGGCAGGCCCAGGAGGGTCACCGTGGGTGCCACGTCGTTCCGCCAGGTGACTCCTTGAGTCACCAGTTCCCGTCGGGCAGCTCGCGCCACCGGGCCGGTCGGGCCACCGATCGCACCGATCGCCACCTCCTCGTCCAGATCGGGGAGCAACGCAGAGGCTGCGCCCGTGGCGTCGCACACCACCGCTCCGGGACGCCGGCGTACGAGAGCTGCGGTCAGTGCGCGCAGCACCCGGGCGCCCGTCTCGGTCAGTGCCGGCTCACGCGCGGCGGACAGGGTGCGAGCCCGGCGGTCCCCCACGGCCCTGGCTGCGCCCGCGGATCCGTATGCCGCCTCCGACAGTGCGCCGGCCAACGGAAGTAGTTGCGGCAGCAGAGCTTCGCAGCGTGTCAGCTCGGAGTAGAGCAGATCGTCGTCCGGGTCGTACTGGTCGGCCAGATCGAGCAGGTCGTCGATGTCATCGGGGAGCTCACCACACTGGGCCTGCAACGCCAACAGCGACAGCAATGCCTGCAGGGGCTCCCGGTCCGGGCCGTCGATCAGGTGGATGTCGCTGTGCAGCAACACTTCACGGGCGGCATCGGCGTTGTTGCCGCGACCGGTGGCGGTGAGCCAGTCGGCGACGTCAGCAGCCGCGAAGCGTGGGCCGGCCACGTCGGAACCGGCACAGGGTGCGGGGAAGGGGACAGCAGTGCCGGCGCTGCGGGACCGCCACATGCTCACCACCGGACGCTGCACTTCCGCGAGGCGTGCGATGTCTCCCAGGGAGAGGGTCGCAGCCGTGTCCCACCTCGTCATCGTCATGGTCATCAGTGCCCCCTTCCCGTGGTCCGGTGTTGCCGCCACGCTACGTCAGAAGGCGTTGAGTGCAGTGAAAAATGCTGATAAGCGCACTTATCAGATAGTCGAATAAGCACTGTTCCGAAGGCGGCGTCATGGTTCTCGGTGTCAGGGCATCCCGTCCCGGCACCACACCCAGGAGGACCTCATGACCCGCACCACCGCCCCTGCCGCCCGCTTCGACTCCGCCGTGCCGGCAGTCGTGATCGACGCGATGACCGTCACCGAGAGCACCGTGATCGCGGAAGCCCGACGTTGGATCGACAGACGCCCGGCGAACCCCGGGCCCGAATCGGCTGATCCGCCGGACGTCACCGAGTTCGTCTCCCAGGCCCTGACCATCGGCGCACATGCCATCGGTGCCGCCGGCTCCGTCCGGCAGGCCGTCGACGTGCAGAGTCTGCTCAGCGAGGTCGAGGCGCGAGCGGCCCAGGCCGGGATCGACGCTGCCGCAGTCACCGGGTCGGCCGCCGCCGAGGCAGCCAAGTCCGTCGGAGAGGCGACCCGGCAGGCGAAGCTCGCCATCGATGAGTCCAGCCGGCAGACCCGGGACGCCTTCCGCACTGGCGTCGACGCAGCCAGGGCCTCCCTCACCGAGGAGCTGAACCGCCTGCTGGGCGGCGACAACCCTGAGCTCGCCACCCGTCTGCAGCCGTTGTTGGCGCGTTTCAGTGGCGATCTCGTCGATCGGGCCCGCAGCCAGTCGGAACAGCTGCTGGCCAAGGTCACGCAGCAGTTCGACACCGCGGATCCGACGTCGCCGATGGCGCAGCAGGCCCGGACCCTCGTAGCCCAGCACGAGCGCTTGGAGAAGGTGCTCACCGAGCGGCACGGCGAGCTCAGCATCCAGGTCGGCGCGCTCTCGACGGCCGTCACGGTCTTCACCGCGGAACGGGCCGCGACCGCGTCGCTGCGCAGCCGGACCACGGTGAAGGGCGGCGACTACGAGGACGAGATCGGCGTGGTGCTGCGCGAGATCGCCGCCGGACTCGGCGACGAGTACGTCGACACCCGCAGTACAACGGGGTTCATCTCGCGCAACAAGAAGGGCGACGGGCTGTTCGAGGTGTCGGGATTCGACGCCCGGATCGTGATCGAGGCCAAGGACACCGCGGTGCGGGTCGGCTGGCGCGACTACCTCGACGAGGCCGAGCGCAACCGGGGGGCCGCTGCCTCACTGGGGCTGGCGAAGTCATCTGCTGCGCTCGACGGTCACACCTTCCTGGTGCTGGGGCCGCGCCGACTGGTGATGGTCTTCGATCCGCAGACCGACGATCCCGCACTGCTGCGCACCGTCATCCAACTGTTGCGGATGTCCGCGATCGCCGCCGGCAGTCAGGACAACGCGGGCGTGGTCGAAGCAGGCGAGAAGCTCACCGCCGCGCTCGCTGCGCTCGGCAGGTTCTCCGAGGTCCGCAAGGCGGCCACGGAGATCGTACGCAAAGCCGCATCGATCGACAGCACGACGACCCATCTGGAGACAGACCTGCGTCGCTGGCTGACCGACGCCCAGGCCGCGCTCGCGCGTGCCGCCGACGGCCCACTGACCTCGGACAGTCAGGCCGCCTGAGACTTCAGGGTCCCACCGCGGGAGGGGTGCGGTGGGGCCCTGAATCTCTCCGCTCCCAGGAGATCGACATGAGCGTCATCCCTGCTGTTCGCGGTGCTTCCGACGGTGTCCGGTCGCTGACCGTCCGGTGCAGCTGGTGCGGCGAGGTCGCCTTCGCGGTCCTCGTCCTCGGGGCCACACCGGCCGAATCCCCATTCGTCCGGTGTCGCGGCTGCACCATCAACCACCAACTGCTTGCCGATCTCGTCGACGCGAGATCCCGCGGATTTCCTCCGCGACCACTCCACCCGACACCGCCACCAGAGCCGGTCGATCGACACACCTGCGTCTCGTCGAAAGTGTTCTACCCCAACGAAACTGCCGCACTCGCCGGGCTGTCCGCCTGGCGCCGACGCCGCCGACCCGGCCAGGCCCACGGACAGGTCTACGACTGCCCCTGGTGCCCCGGCTGGCATCTCACATCCGGCAAGACCCGTCGTCGAACCACTTCACCCCGATCCGTTCGGCGCTGAACGCACGTCACCCGCCCACATCACCGTCCCCAGAAGGAGACCCACCATGAACAGAACACACCTCACTCTCGCCGCCGCGCTCGCGGTCGCACTGCTCGGCGCCGCTTGCTCCGCGGAGACCCCGGTGGCAGTGACCGTCACCGAGTCGGTGCCGACCACCGTGGTCCGCACCAGCGAGATCACGAAGACCACCACCAAGAGCACCACGAGCACGGTGACGACGTCCGTGACAGCCACCGTCACCAGCAGCCCGAACGCCACCGACGGCAAGGCGTGCACTGCGGTGGCCGCGGAGCTCGGATCGTTGGGCATCCTCGAACCGCTGCAGAAATTCACCGGGGGCGCCGACGATCTGACGGTCGGGGATCTGGTCGCCGGCATCTCCGACTACTCCGAGATCACCGCCCAGGGACCGAGTCTGACCGCTCTGGTACGGGAGCTGAACACTGCGGGCGTCGCATTTCGCGATGCGCCGACTGACAATCTGCAGGGCACCGCTCAGGACTTCGTCGCTGCCTGGGGCACCGTGTCTGCCGCCTGCGACGCCAACGGCACACCCATCCCAACGGTCAGGGTGGTCAGGGCGACGGTCACCGAAACCGCGAAGGTGTCCGTCGGGAGTGACGGGGCGCCGGCCACCTCGATCGCCAACGGCGACTACCTGGTTCCCAGCCAGATCACGCCCGGTGTCTACCAGTGCTCGGACGGCGACAACCCGTACTGGGAGAGCACCACCCCGGACGGCGAGATCATCGACAACGGACTCTCGACGATCGCACGCGTCCCGTCTGAGGCCTACTCGATGACGTTGAAGCGATGCGGCACGGATTGGGTCAAGGTGAGCTGACCTGCCTTCGAGACGGCGATATCCACCCTTTCGTGTTCGAGGAAGGGTGGATATCGCCGTTTCGACCTGGTTGCCGAACCCAGCTCGGTCGGGGTCAGGCCGATGCGACGTCGATCAGCACCTTGCCCACAGCTCCGTCCTCGACGGCCTGGTGGGCCGCGGCGGTGTCCGCGAGCGGGTAGCGGTGCAGGGGCAGACCGTGCTCCTCGCCGACCGGCAGCGCGCCGGCCTCGACCGCGCGGGTGATGTCCTCGGCCGCAGCCGCCAGTGCGGGACCGCCGACCGTGTAGAGCAGGACGAACTGGTAGCGGACGTTCTTGACCATGTTGGGCAGGATCGGCAGCGTCGCACTGTCGCCACCGTCATTGGCGTACATCGCCACCGAGCCGCGGTTCCTGACCACCGCCGCGTCCAGGTCGGCGTTGCCCGCGATGGACACCTCGACCACCAGATCGACGCCGTCGGGAGCGATCGCGGCGATGGCGGCAGCTGCGTCCTCGGTCCGGTAGTTGACGACGTGGTGGGCACCGGCCGCCTGGGCGAGTGTCGCCTTCTCCGGGCCGGAGATCGTGGTGATCACCGTGGCGCCGGCCCAGACCGCGAGCTGGATGGCCGCATGGCCGACCGCTCCGGCTCCACCGGACACCAGCACGATCTTGCCGTCGAGGGCGCCGGGCTGCAGCCGGTCGGGGCCGTCCTCGGCGACGGTCAGCGCCCGATGAGCGGTCATCGCCGGCACGCCCAGGCTCGCACCGACATCGAAGCCAGCCCCGGCGGGGAGCTTGACCACCCGCTCGGCCGGCACGGTGGTGTACTCCTGCGCCGTACCGGTCGGCCGCTGGTGCTGGGCCAGGAAGAGCCAGACCCGGTCGCCGACCGCGACGTGTTCGACGCCCTCCCCGACGGCATCCACCACACCGGACCCGTCCTGGTTCGGCGTCACCTCCGAAGCAGGCTGCGGCGCACCCGCACCGGGACCGGATCGGGATTTCCAGTCGGTGGGATTGACCCCCGAGACGACGACACGGACGCGGACCTCGCCGGGAGCCGGGTCGAGGACCTCACGGTCGACGAGCTGCAGGACCGACGGGTCCCCTGTCCGGGCGTACACAACACTCTTCATGCAATCGGCAACCTCGCGGCGGCGCCTCTCATTCCCGGCTCGAGACCTTCCAGGCGGCCGGGCCGCTGTGACGGCCGGCTGATGCCATCCACCGGCGCCGACTGCCCATGCGCGACGTTTCCCAACTCGACCGGTTCGCCGCCGCCCCCATGCTGCCGAATGCTTCCCATACGGACGCGAGCAGTTCCAGCACGGTGCTCAGGCCGCTCAGTCGGCCTGGTGATGACCCCTCATCGTCGGTGTTCGACCTCTCGACCGGGCTGAGTCCTCCTACCTTCGGCGATATCGACCCTCGCCCACCTGCACCGACGGCGGCAACCGACCATCCGACCCCCCGCTCTAGACTGACCATGACCCGAACGGCGCAACCACCGTCGTCGACGCCGCCGAGCCCGAAAGCGACCGCAGCATGACCGGAAATTCGCTCGATCCGCACTTGGCGCGCTATGCCGCCCGGACGGACGGGATGCGCGCCTCCGCCATCCGGGCGCTGTTCGCGGTTGCCAACCGCCCCGAGGTCGTCTCGCTCGCCGGCGGGATGCCGTACCTGGAGTCGCTGCCGCTGGCAGAGCTGGCTGCGGACGTCGCCCAGATGATCGCCCAGGACGGACGGGTTGCACTCCAGTACGGCTCCGGTCAGGGCATTCTCGAACTGCGCGAACACATCTGCCAGATCATGGCGCTGGAAGGCATCTCCGCCCACCCCGATGACGTCGTGGTGACCGTCGGCTCCCAGATGGCCCTGGACCTGGTGACCCGGATCTTCTGCGATCCCGGCGACGTCATCCTCGCCGAAGCACCCTCCTACGTCGGCGCGCTCGGGACGTTCTCCTCGTACCAGGCGCAGGTAGTGCACGTGGACAGCGACGAGGACGGGTTGTTGCCCGATGCGCTGGCCGCCGCCATCGAATCGGTGCGCGCCTCCGGTCGCCGGATCAAGTTGCTGTACACGATCCCCAACTTCCACAACCCGGCCGGGACCACGCTTGCCGTGGAGCGTCGTCCGCAGATCGCGGAGCTGTGTCGGGACGCCGGGATCACTGTCCTGGAAGACAATCCTTATGGGCTGCTCGGGTTCTCGGACACCATCTATCCCGCGATCCGGTCGATTGATGCCGAGAACGTCATCTACCTCGGCTCTTTCTCCAAGACGTTCGCTCCCGGTCTGCGCATCGGCTGGGTGCTCGCGCCGCACGCCGTGCGCGAGAAGTTGGTGCTGGCCAACGAGTCCGCGACGCTGAACCCACCCGTGTTCAACCAGATGATGATCGCCCGCTACCTGTCGAACTTCGACTGGCAGTCCCAGATCAAGACCTACCGGCAGTTGTACGCCGAACGCCGGGACGCGATGCTCGGCGCACTCGAGGCGCACATGCCGGAGGGCACCACCTGGACGCATCCGGACGGCGGTTTCTACGTCTGGGTGACGCTGCCGGATGGATTCGACACGGCGGCCATGCTGCCCCGCGCGGTCACCGCCCGCGTCGCCTACGTACCCGGAACCGCTTTCTATGCAGACGGTTTCGGAACCCGACAGATGCGACTGTCCTACTGCTACCCCACGCCGGAGCGCATCGTCGAGGGTGTCCGTCGGCTCGCCGGCGTGCTCGATGGCGAGCAGGACATCATGCGCACCTTCGGATCGTCCTCGACCCGCCGTCGGTCACTCGGTGCTCCGTCGCCGTCGTCCCCGTCGCCCGACACTGCCTGAACCCGCCCACGTCATCCCGAAACCCCTGCAGCACAAGGAGATGTTCAACTGTGCCGACTGACCAACGTCATGTTCTCGTGCTGGCCGGTGGGCTCACGCACGAGCGCGAGGTCTCGCTGCGATCCGGCTCACGGGTGGCCGAATCCTTGCGGCGCGCCGGACACGACGTGGTGATCCGCGACGCAGACCTGTCCCTCATCCCCTGGCTCGCAGAACACCGGCCCGACGCGGCGGTCATCGCGCTGCACGGCGGACGTGGGGAGAACGGTGCCGTCCAGGGAATCCTCGAGATGGCCGGCGTACCCTTCCTCGGCACCGCCGCCCACGACTGCCGCTTCGCCTGGGACAAGCCGACCGCAAAAAACCTCCTGCGTCGCGCCGGGTTCCACACTCCTGATTGGTTCACTCTCTCGCACAGCACGTTCCGTGATCTCGGTGCCAATGCCCTGATCGATCTGTTGGTGGACAGCCTCGGCATACCCATCATGCTGAAGCCGCACCAGGGTGGCTCCGCCCTCGGCGCGAACTCGGTCCGTGATGCTGCTGAGCTGCCCGCGGCCCTGGTCTCGTCCTTCGCCTACGGCGACGTGGTGATGGTCGAGAAGTTCGTGACCGGTACCGAGATCGCCGTCACCGTCGTCGAAGACATCGTGGACGGCGTCGCGACGCCACGTGCTCTCCCCGCCGTGGAGGTCTCCTTCCCGGGTGACGTGTTCGACTACGAAGCCCGCTACACCGCCGGCCTGACGACCTACTTCACCCCCGCGCGGCTCGACGACGAACAGGCCCGTCAGGCAGCCGAGCTGGCGGTGGCGGCGCACCGAGCGCTCGGTCTCCGGGACCTGTCCCGGACCGACGCGGTCGTCGGCGACGACGGCAAGGTCCAGTTCCTGGAGGTCAACGTGTCGCCGGGGCTCACCGAGACGTCGATGCTGCCGATGGCGGCCGAAGCCGCGGGCGAAGATCTCGGCGTGCTGTACTCCCGACTCATCGAAACGGCAATCATTCGTCACTGACCGGCACCTGGAGCCGGCTGCGCGAAGGAGTGGCGGCCAGGGGCTGTGCCTCGGGAGCCGAGGTCGGACCCAGCCGCGAGTTTCCCGCGAGAACCGTTGCAGGGCAGTATGTTTCGGCGACCTGTCGAACGCAACGAGGCAGGTTCCGACGCTTTCCGTCACCGTGACGTAACTGCCCGGGGCGACCGGTCACGGAAAATCGCGGACGAAGATGAACTCGGGACCCTCGGCCGGTCGACCGCCCGATCGCGACCGATTTCAGCGCAGTGCGTCCCGGTTCGAGGTGATCCGACAGCAGTTCGGTGGGCTCGCGTCGTCGCGAGCATCTGGCATCAGGACTCGGCGGTGCCGAATCCACCGTCCCGGGCACTGCGCTTGGCGACCTCGGGGGCCATCATCCGGACGATCCGCTCGAGGTCGTCGACGGTCGCGAACTCGAGGGTGATCTTCCCCTTGCGACGTCCGAGGTCGACCTTGGCCCGGGTGTCGAAGCGGTCCGACAGCAGCCGGGCCAGATTCTCGAGTCCCGGCATGACGATCTTCTTGCGCGGCTGCGCTCGTCGGCGGGGTGAGTCGCCGGCCAACAACGTCACCTGCTCCTCGGTGCCGCGAACGGACAGGCCCTCGGCGACGATCCGGGTCGCGAGATTCTCCTGCGCCTCCGGGTCCTCCAGCCCGAGCAGGGCCCGAGCGTGACCGGCCGACAGCACACCGGCAGCGACTCGACGCTGCACCGGAACCGGCAGCTTGAGCAGTCGGATCGTGTTGGAGATGACCGGCCGACTGCGCCCCAACCGGGTGGCCAACTCCTCGTGCGTGACTCCGAACTCGTCCAGCAGCTGCTGGTACGCGGCCGCTTCCTCGAGTGGGTTCAGATTGGCCCGGTGGATGTTCTCCAGCAGCGCGTCCCGCAGCAGAGCCGCGTCTTCGGTCTTGCGGACGATCACCGGGATCTTCGGCAGACCAGCTTGTTGGGAGGCCCTCCAGCGGCGCTCACCCATCACCAGTTCGAACCTGATGTCGCCCTCCGGCCGGTCCAGGGAACGGACCACGACCGGTTGAAGCATGCCGAATTCACGCAGTGAGTGCTCGAGTTCTGCGAGCGCATCCTGGTCGAAGACGGTGCGGGGGTTCTTCGGGTTCGGCCGGATCGACGCCGGATCTACCTCTTCGTACCGCGGTGCGTCGGCGTCGATGGGCGCGGCCGGAGGCGTCGGTCGACCTCCCATGAAGACATCCGACACCGTCGACGTGGTGGGGCCGGTGGGGATCAGGGACGCGATCCCGCGTCCGAGCCCCCCCTTGGGCTTGCTCATGAGCGCTCCTCGGTCGTCGACTGCTGAGAGTGCGCGGAGACGGCAGGCGCTGCGCCCCGGTGGGCGATCTCCCGGGCGGCATCCAGATAGCTCAGAGCGCCGCGGGAGCCCGGGTCGTAGGTGATCACCGACTGCCCGTATCCGGGCGCCTCGGATACCTTCACCGAACGCGGGATGACGCTGGTGAGGACCTTGTCCCCGAAGTGGGAACGAACCTCCTGGGCGACCTGGTCGGCGAGTTTGGTGCGCCCGTCGTACATCGTCAGCAGGATCGTGCTGACGTCCAACGAAGGGTTCAGGTGCTGCTGCACCAGAGAGATGTTGTTGATCAGCTGACCCAGGCCCTCGAGTGCGTAGTACTCGCACTGGATCGGGATCAGAACTTCCTGGGTGGCCACCATTGCGTTGACGGTGAGCAGTCCCAGCGAGGGCGGGCAGTCGATGAAGACGTAGTCGTACTCGCCGCGAATCGCTTCGATCGCCTTCTTCAGCCGACCCTCCCGAGCCACCATGGTCACGAGCTCGATCTCGGCGCCGGCGAGGTCGATGGTGGCGGGGATGACGCCCAGTCGGGGTGCGTCCGGGCAGGTCTGGATCGCCTCGGCCGCCTCGATCTCACCGAGCAACACCTCGTACACCGATGGCGTTCCCAGCGTCCGGACGGCGCCGAGAGCAGTGCTGGTATTGCCCTGCGGGTCGAGGTCGATGACGAGCACATGCAGTCCGGCGAGCGCCAGGGCGACCCCGATGTTGACAGTCGTCGTGGTCTTCCCGACGCCACCCTTCTGGTTGGCGACCGCGAACACCCGACGTTCACGTGGCCGGGGGAGGGACAGGTCGCCCTGCTGTACTTCGATCGCCCGTCGGGCGGCGGCGGCGATGGGGGTGTCCTCCAGGAAGGGATCGACGAACGCATCGGAAGCCCCGGGGGTACTGGGTGCGGGCAGTTCGTCATCGACGTCACGGCTGTTGAAGGCCGAGATTGATGGGCGTGTTTCACGTGGAACGGCTGGATCGATCTCGCCGGTTTCACGTGGAACATCGTCCTTGAACGATCCTGGAGCTGCGTTCTCGGACACACCAATCCTCTCGATCACCTGCACAACGAAGTCGTGCTCGACCCTACGTCACCTGCTGGGGTGGATCTGAGACAGCGGGAGCTCACACTGAGCCATGCGCGGTGTTTCACGTGAAACCCCCTGTGGGCCTCTCGCTCTTCTCGTGACGAGACAGGCCGGCGATGGAGAGCGTTGCGGTAGCCGCTCCGTCATGCCCGGCTTGAATGCCGCCGCCCTGGGTCTCATCTGATATCGAGCAACAAACGGAGCGGCTGGGAGATCCAGTGATGGAGGAGTGGCGGCCCCGCCGTGGAGCCAGTGCCGGACACCGGCTGCGTCAGCCCATCGGTTTCATCTTGCTCTACTCCCTCCGGCACACGTCCCGTGATGGACGGCAAGGTTCGAAGCATGATCGCTCACAGCCTCGGGTCCTTCATCTACCAGAAGCCTTGCCTCGTCGATTCACGTGAAACACAAGCAGCCGCGAATCTCGGATGGGGTCTCGACTCGCTCCTCCGTCGCTCGCTCGACCACCGCAGCTTCTGATCGGGGAGTGCACGGGGGCCGTACGGCCAACCTCGACGCTCCAGGGAAGCAGGCGAGGGTCCAGCAGCGCAGGTCGGAGTCTCACTCAATCCTTCGTCGCACGTTCCACGACCGCGGCTCTCTGATTGGGAGAGTTGGAGGCTTGTGTGGACAGCTGGATCTCGACCCGCTCCTCCGAGTACCGACGGTGTCTCATGACGAGTGCGGTCTTGGGTGGGGAGGTCGGACATGGCGGCTCGATTCAGGAGCGTTCCCCGGGGTGGTGTCTGGCCGGCGTTGGTTGGGTCTGGCCCCCCGGAGAGAGGAACGAACGGAGGGGTGGGAGGCCGGTCGGACACCACCCCGGGGCGCGAACAGTGCCAGTCACCAATCTCCTGTTTCACGTGGAACGGAGGCGCACATGGATCAGCAGGTGTCGGGGCGGCCACGTACCTTCGACGCATGACACAGACGTCCGTCGCCGCCGGTTCGAGTCGCCAACGTATGTCGATCGGGGTGGGCTTCCCGCGGAGCTATTCACCGTCCCTTGCTGCTGAGTTCGCGAGGGCCACGGAAGCTGCCGGCCTGGACGAGATCTGGTTCGTCGAAGACTGCTTCTACAGCACGGCTCCGCCACTCGCCGCCGTCGCTCTCGCCGCTACCGAGCACATCAGCGTCGGGCTCGGAATCCTGCCGGCGGTCGTCCGCACCGCGGCGGTGACTGCCATGGAGATCAGCACCCTGGAGCAGATCGGTCCCGGCCGGGTGGTCGCCGGTATCGGTCACGGTGTCCAGAGTTGGATGCAGCAGATGGGCGTCAAGCCGGCCTCACCGCTCACCGCACTGGGGGAGACCCTCAGCGCGGTGCGTTCACTTCTGCAGGGCGAACATCTCGACGAGGCGGGTCGAGTGGTCACCGTCCGGGACGTCGGACTGGTTTTCCCGCCCGCCACACCGCCACCGGTCATCGCCGGCGTACGTGGGGCCAAGTCGCTGCAACTGGCGGGCCAGGTCTGCGACGGTGTGCTGCTCGACGCGCCGACTTCGCCCTACTACCTCGATCAGGCTCGTACGCTGTGCGCTGCCGGGCCGGAGTTCCAGTTCCGCGCGTTGTCCTGGTGGTCGGTCGCTGGCGACCCGCGGGATGCACGGGCGGCCATGGCCGATGGTCTGCTGGACGCCGTCATACACCGGTTGCCGATGATCAGCGCGCTCCCGTTCTCCGATGCGCTCGTCACTGCAGCCGAGGCCGGGGGAGTGCAGGCCTTGATCGACCTGCCGCAGGAGTACTGGACTGCGATGGGAGCCGTCGGCACTCTCGACGATGCCGCACAGCACATCCGTTCGCTGGCCGACGCGGGTCTGCGTTCCGCGGCGTTCTTCCTCGACGACGATCCCGCGACCGGCCGACGCCAGATCCAACAGATCGCGCAGGTGGCCTCGAGCGGCTGAGCAGCGCCCGACCGTCCCACCAGCATGCAAAGCCTCGGCCGACACCGCGGTCGGGCTGCGCGTCGGTCAGCCGCGCCGTTTCCGTGGCCGAGACCGCTGGCCGGAGGACGGCACAGCCTTGGGTGGCGGACGAACCAGCTCGGCATGGACCAGTGAGGTGACCGGGTCGACCACGCCGGCTCCCACCTCGATCACCGTGGCCGGTCCGAGACCCCACTTCTCGAGCTCGGCGGCATCCCGCTCGATCTCCTCGCCGGCTGACGACCCCTTGAGTGGCAGGAAGATCCCGCCGATCCGCAACAGCGGTACCGACCACCTGGCCAGCTTCGCCAACGGAGCCACCGCACGGGACGTCACGACTTCGGCGCCGCCCCCGGTGGCTGCCGCCAGGTCGTCAGCGACGTCCTCGGCCCGCCCGCGCAGCACCCGCACGTTGTCCAGGTCCCAGGCCGCCACGATCTCCGCGAGGTACAGCGTGCGGCGCAGCAATGGTTCGACCAGATAGAGGGTGCAGTCAGGCCGGGCGATCGCCAGCGGGATGCCGGGCAGTCCGGCACCCGATCCGACGTCGACCACTGTCGCGCCGGGTGGCAGCAGCTCGGCGACCACTGCCGAGTTCAGCACATGCCTCGACCACAGACGGGGTGTCTCGCGCGGACCGATCAGTCCGCGCTCGACCCCGTCGGAGGCCAGCGACGACACGTACTGCTGAGCAAGTGGCCACCGGTCGCCGAACAGTGCGGCACCCGCAGGCGGGCAGGCATCCACCCGGTCGTCGTCAGACGACGAGGGTGGCGCACTGTCCGATTCGTCCGACATGATCGATCGGAGAAAGATCAGGCGGCGGGGGAGATGACCACGCGCCGACGCGGCTCCTCACCCTCGCTGGAGGACTCGGCACCATCGACCAGAGCAACCGCATCGTGCACGATCTTCCGCTCGAAGGGGTTCATCGGATCCAGTCGCACCGGCTCACCCGAGGACACGACCTCGCCGGCGATGCTGCGTCCGAGCTCGGTCAGCTCAGTACGGCGTTCGGCGCGGTATCCACCGACGTCCAGCATCAGCCGCGAACGCTGACCGGTCTCTGCCGTGGCAGCCAGCCGGGTGAGCTCCTGCAGCGCATCCAGTACCTCTCCCCGGTCGCCGACCAGCTTGCGGATGTCGTCGCTGTCGCCGATCACGGACACCACGGCACGCTCACCTTCGACGTCCAGATCGATGTCGCCGTCGTAGTCGAGGATGTCGAGCAGTCGCTCCAGATAGTCACCTGCGGCGTCGCCCTCGGCCACCAGTTCCTCGTGCACCGGTCCCTTGCGCCTCGGGGCGGTCTCCAGCGATTCCACTGATTCGACCGCTGACTGGTTGAGTGCATCTGCTTCCGTAGGTGCTTCGGGGACGTCGCTCAACGTGCTGTTCTCGGTCATCATCATCCTTGTCTCAGTGTGGCCCGGCGAGCCGGGAAGTCCTGTGCCGCAACGCATCGGGGAGGTGGGTCGGACATCCGCCGCGCGGATCGACACACACCTGGGTGCAGCGTCAGCGTTTGCGCTTCTTCTTGGAGTTGCTCGACGGACGGTTGCCGGGGCGATTGGGCCGCTGACCACCCGCGCCGCTCGGCCTCGCTCCCGGCGAGGGTCGGGTCGCAGGCTTCGCAGTCCCCGGTGGATCATCCGATACCTGGGACCCCTTGCTCAGGTTCACGTCGGAGTCGACCACCACGGTGGTGGGGCGGGCTCCCGGCGCCGGCTTGGTGAACCGCAATGCCTGCTTCTCCTCGACGACCACGGCAGCCTGCAGCGCCTTGCGCTTGTCCTGGACACGGTGTGCGAACCACAGCTGCCCGAAGGTCCACGAGTTGTTGGCCAGCCAGTAGAACAGGATCGCCAGCGGGAAGAACGGCCCACCGATGACGACGAAGGCCGGGAACACGTACAGCATCAGCTTGTTCATGATCGCGGACTGCGGGTTGGCGGCCGCCTCCGGATTGAGCGATGCCTGGCGGGCGACCGAACGACGCGACGTCAGGTGAGTCATGATGCCGGCGAGGATGGTCAGCGGCACGCCCACCCAGATGATCGTGGTGTGGTCACCGCCCATGAAGGCGAGCTGCTCGCCCTTCATCGACATCGAACCACCGAGGGGCGCACCACCGAACAGGGTCGCTTGACCGAAGTGTTGGACGTCCTGCGCCCCGAAGAAGTAGACCTGGCCCTTGAAGTAGAGCTGTCCGAGGCCACCACCGGGCAACTTGTCCTGCTGGGGTTGGAACATCCGCAGCACGTGGAACAGACCGATGAACACCGGAGCCTGGATCAGCGCGGGCAGACAGCCGCCCACCGCGCTGACGCCGTTCTCCTTGTTGAGCTTCATCATCTCTTCGGCGAGACGCTGTCGGTCGCCGGCGTACTTCTCCCGCAGCTTCTTCATCTGCGGTTGGATCGCCTGCATCTTGAGCTGGCTGTCCATCTGCTTCATGAACGGCTTGAACAGCAGCAGTCGCAGGGTGAAGACCAGGAACACGACGGAGAGTACCCAGCCCCAGCCGTTGGTCGGGCCCAGCAGGGCACCCCAGACCTTGTGCCAGACCCACATGATCCCGGAGACCGGGTAGTACAGGTAGTCGAGGCTGAAGAAATCGAATGTCACGAGGACGGTCTCTCTCCGGGTGTTCCGACGGCGACGCCGGGGATGGCAAATTTCTTGAACTCTGCTCGTACAGGTCGATCGGCTCGGCGACGACTGCTGTCACTCTCCACGATCACCCCAGAGGATGAACTGTCCGACTGCCGTTCAGGTTCCCGGCGGGATGGGGGCACCGGATCGATCGGACCGCGTCGACTGTATGGCTGGCAACGGCCGATGCGTCGCACGGTGAGCCACGTACCTCGCAGGGCTCCGTGCACCTGCAGCGCCTCGACCGCGTAGGCACTGCAGGTCGGGTGGTACCGGCAGGTGGCGGGGAGCGACGGCGAGATCTGCCGCTGGTAGAAGCGGATGGGGGCGATCAACATCCGGGCGATCCGGCCGCTCATCGTTCGGCCTGCTCGTTTTCCCAGCGGAACACCAGGCCGGCGCGTTTGGCGGCCACCCGCAGACCGATGTCCAGATCGGCGGCCAACTCGGTGCTGCTCGCGGTCGACGCCGGCGCCAGGGCCCGCACCACCACATCCGTCCCGGTGGGTAGCGCAGTCAGCCGGGACCGGACGAGCGGACGAAGTCGGCGGGTGATCCGGTGCCGCACCACCGAGTTGCCGATCTTCCCGGACACGACGAAACCGGCCCGGGGAGGTCGGGGTACATCCTCACCGGAACCGGTTGCGAGGTGAACGACCAGAGAAGTCGTTCCGGCACGCCGACCCGTCCGCATCACCCGGGAGAAGTCCTGGGATCGACGCAGGCGGGAGGTGGCCGCAGACACGAGTGGGCTGGCGAGCGCAGGAGCGCTCAGGCCGACAGTTCTTCGCGGCCCTTGCGACGACGCGCCGCGAGGATCGAACGGCCGGCGCGGGTACGCATCCGCAGACGGAAGCCGTGCGTCTTGGCCCGGCGGCGGTTGTTCGGCTGGAAAGTCCGCTTGCTCACTGTCGTTTCTCTTTCAACTTGAGGCTGTCACTCGCGCGAGCGACAGTTCGTGTTCCTGGCATGCACTGCAGGTGGTGACGCGAACGAGGGACGCCGCCACACCGGTGCCCGTCCGTCCCGCCGTCCGAACCGGGCTCTGGAGAAGATCAGTGAAGATCGCGCCACGATACGAACTGGGGACAGCAGACAGCCGCCCGGAGATCCCAGGCACTGATCTCAGGGTACGGACGGATCAGGGGAACGGTCAAACCCACGCAGGTCACGAGGCGTTGGTGCGGTCGCGGTCTCCGGGCAGGACCCGAGCGGACGAGGTCCGCCCGCCGGGCAACCCGAGGTGTCGCGCCGGGGCTCCGGACCACTCCATTGATGATTCACCCCCACCCGAGCCTTGCCCTGTGTGATCGGCGCGCCCCCGCACCGAGCGGATCACCGACGTGTGATTACGACAGACGGGGGCATCCGCTCGTCAGCACGGCGCTCGGATGCGGATTTCACCGCATTCCGACACGCCGCACCGAACGCTTGCCTCAAGCCTCACCTTGTGCAGGAGGCTCGATGGTTGTTAGCGTCCCCCGCGCACCCCGAACGGCCCGTCCCCGCCTCCCGCTGTCCGGTTGATCCCGCCCGATCGGGACACACCGCACGGACAGGACGTGTAGACCCCTCTACTTGTCCACTTCTGTGGACAACTACTGT